>CACWXE010000100.1 GCA_902764715.1 uncultured Ruminococcus sp.
GTTTTTCTTTTTCATTGTGAAATTCCTCCTTGTTCTTTGGTAATGCGTCGCCAAACACTTACCATTATACTTGGAGGTTTTTCTTTTGCACAGCTTTTTATTTTCCCCCGGTTGAACCGGGGGTTTATTTCCACGCCTTGAAGGCACCAACAAAACAGGCTGTGCTTTCTTCAAAGTACAGCCTGTAGCTTTATGATCAGATCAACGTAGACAAAGTGCGCTACGTGTGATATGATAACTATGAAATCACAGTGACGAGGTGACAGATAATGAATCGAGCACTTTTTTCGGAATACAGGCCGATGTATTCCTCCGCCAGAGAGCACCCGACCGTCATCCGGATCAGGATCCGTATGCGCGATCTGGTCGATCCCGATTGTATGCGGGACGCGGTCGACACGGCCATGAAGCGTTATCCGTATTTTTGCGTCGAGCTGAAGGTCGGCGAAAACAACATTTGGGAATATGCCGACAACGACAGACCCGTCGTCATCACCCATTCGCTCAGCGGCGTTGAGCTGAATTCGGAGGCGTCCAACTACCATCTGATCTCGTTCTCATGGCAGGACAACTGGATCATCATGGATGTGTCACACGCCCTGACCGACGGCACAGGCGCGTATGAGGTCGTCCGCACATTCCTGTATTACTACTGCTCACAGCGCTATCACGCGTCGATCTCGCCGGACAGGGTACGTCTTGCGGGTGATGTGATCGTACAGGAGGAATGGGACGATCCGATGGAGAAGGCCACCGATCTGCCGACGCCTCCGCGCCCCGACCTCCCTGCGGCGATCAATCCCGTTATCGACGCCCATCAAAAAGGAGACTTCGAGAGAACGGTATACAGCGTCGCCATCGATGAAAAGGAATTCATGCGGTTCAACATCCAGAACGACGGCAGTCCCGCCACGATGATCGCCCTGCTGTTCAGCCGCGCCATGGCAAAGCTCTATCCCGACCGAAAGGACGTTATCCGCGTCGCGCTCGCGTTGAACCAGCGCGGCGGTCTGGGCACGCCCTTAGCGCATCAAAGCCTTGTCGGAGGCGTGTTCTTAGAGTATAAGGACGCGATCAAGGATTGGCCGATCGAGCGACAGGCTACCGCCTACCGCGGTATGGTGTTCGTCCAGACGATGAAGAAAACCGTCTTGGCGGGCGTCGCCTCCATGAAGGGCGTCAATCAAATGCTGATGTCAAAGACATCCGATCAGGAGCGCCTTGCCATCGTGGACGCGATGGGCGAAGTGACCGACCGCCTCATCACCGCGACCGTCAGCTATGTCGGCAAGGCGGGCTTTAAGGGATCGGAGGATTATATCCGCGACTTCCGCCTATGGACGAGCGCCGCGGGAAACACACTGCTGATCGAGGTATCCGCCGTGGGCGGCAGATTCACGATCGACTTCCTGCAGTCCTTCTCCTCTCCCCTCTACGTCAACGCGTTTTTGGAGGAGCTGGAGGACAACGGCGTCAAATATGACCTGCAGGACGTCATGAAGACCGAGCTGCCCAACATCCGCTATCCGTGGGCGGAGTAACGGCGGCTTGCACCGTACAAGATAGATCAAAAATCATAAATACATAACAAAACGAACAGCCCGATGACTCAATCCGAGGTCACCGGGCTGTTTTTATGATATCACCTTGATTTTATTGTTAAGGCTCCCTTAGGAAAGAAATAATCAACCCTCAGTCTGCTCCGCAGACAGCTCCCTTAGGAAAGGGAGGCTTTTTTATAAATAATAAGGATAAACTCGATGGGAGTGGTGAGGGAGGAACATTCCTCGAGGCGCTTCATGCCGTCGGACGGCGTGTGATAGTAATACGGCGTCATCTGAAACAGCGCGTCGATATCCTCGCGGCTGTGCAGGGTGATCTCACCCCGCACACGGATGCGCTCGATCGCGGTCAAGCCCTCTGCCGACGGCTCCTTTTCATCATTGCGGTAGGGTTGATCGTAGAGGACTTCCTTCAGCCCGTAGAGGTGATCTCTGCCGGGGATCGCCGTGAGAAGCACGCCGTCATCCGCGAGGATACGCCGAAACTCCGCCGCGTGGAACGGCGCGAAGAGATGGAACGCCGCCTTGACCGCACCGTCCGCGATCGGGATCGCGGCGATATTCGCGACAAAGAACCGTGCGTCGAGCTTGCGCTTTGCCGCCAGACGCACCATGTTCTTGCTCAGATCAAATCCGTAGAAGCGGCGGCTGAGCTGCCGCGAAGCATAGGCGGTGTAGTACCCCTCGCCGCAGCAGATATCGAGCACCGTATCGCCATCCGTCGAATAGCGGCCCAGACATTCTGTCACGGCTTTTGCCAAGGGCGCGTAATACCCCTTGTTGAGAAAGTCGCGGCGCGAGAGCGCCATCTCCCTGTTGTCGCCGATCTTATCGCCGCTTCTGTGCGCCGAAAGGAGATTGACATAGCCTTCCTTCGCGACGTCGTAGCTGTGGCGGTTTTTGCACCGCCATATCCTGTTGTCCGATAACAGCGCCTGTCCGCAGACAGGGCATTTCATGATCTCCATATCTGCTCTCCATACCTCATCTGTCATTCAGCCCTATTATACACCGAAATCACCCGATTGCCAAGACCGACCCGGACGATTTTGAGCCTCCGCGCCGAATGACAGCAATGAAGTGAAATAAGGTGAAAAAGAGATGGACATATCGGCGGTTTCCTGCTATGATAAGAGAAAGAGAGCCGAAAACGGATCGGCATATAATAATCTAAAGCAAGATAGAAGAAAAAACATGAAAATCACGGTTTTGAACGGAAGTCCGAGAAAACAAAATACCGCCGCGATGGTGGACGCGTTCTGTGAGGGCGCAAAGGAAGCCGGTCACGAGGTGGAGGTGCTCCATGTCGGCAAAATGAAGATCGGCGGCTGTATGGGCTGTGAATACTGCCACACCAAGGGCGAGGGCAAGTGCATCCAGAAGGATGATATGGATAAGGTCATGGCGGCATATCTCGACGCGGATATGATCGTTTACGCCTCTCCGGTCTACTACTTTGACGTCACCGCTCAGCTGAGCGCGGCGATGCAGCGCGTCTATGCCATCGGCAAGCCCCCGAAGGCGACAAAGGCGGCGCTGCTGATCAGCTCCGGCTCGCCGAACACCGGCAAGGGCGCGATCACGACCTATCGCGATATGCTGGGCTATATGCAGATCGAGGACGCGGGCGTGTTCACCGCCGCGGGTGACGAGAACAAATCGGAGGCAAAGCTCGCTGAGATCAGAGAATTCGCGAAAGCGCTGTGATACCGAACGCTGACTAACGATCAACTGACCGCACGGTTTTCGTGCGGTTTCTTTTTTGCGTAATAATGTCACTTAATTTCGGAATAGAGTAGAAATCGTACAAAAAGTATGGTAAAATAATAAGGATAATTTTGTTGATAAAGAAGGGCAAAGCATATGGAAATCTCAACGATGACAACCAAACGAAGGATCCTATCGCTGTTTTTGAAGCTCGTGGTCATCGTCTCGGCGACGGTCGGCGTATATCTCAGCGCTACCGACGGACTGATCGCCTTTATGAGCGGCAGCAAAGTGTTTCGGTTCTTTACGATCCAGTCAAATGTCGCGATCGCGCTGGTCTGCGCTGTGGGCGCGATACTGCTGATCAGAAACAAGCCTGTCAGCAACGGCTGGTTCGTCTTCAAATTCGTCTTTACGGTCGCCATCACCCTCACCGGAGTGGTGTTCTGCGTGATGCTGGCGCCTACGCTGGGAGATCAGGCATGGACGTTGAGGAACCTCCTCACCCATGTGGTGGTGCCCATCGCTTCGATCGCGGACTTCTTTGTGACGGGCGTATACGGCGATATACAGAAGAAGCATGTCCCCTATGTCACCCTGCCGCCTCTCGCCTATGTCATCTACGCCACCATCGCGTATATCGCGGGAGTGGAATTCACCCCGGGCAAGAATTATCCCTACTTCTTCCTCAACTGGGACAGCCCCGCGGGCGCGTTCGGCTTTTGCAAAGGTCTGCCCTTCATAGGCTGCGTCTGGTGGATCCTCCTGCTGTCGCTGCTGATCCTCGGCGTCGGACTGATCTATGTGCTGATCCTCAAAAAGATGAAACGCCGCCGCAACGGGATCTATCAAAAACAATCATAATCATCATAGGAGAAACATGGAATATTCAATCACCTTATCACAGTTATTCAATATCAAAGAGGAGTACGCGCAGAACATCATCACCCTGCTCGACGAGGGCAACACCATCCCCTTCATCGCGCGTTACCGCAAGGAAATGCACGGCTCCATGGACGACCAGCTCATCCGCGAATTCAGCGAAAAGCTGGAATACCTGCGCAACCTCGACAAGCGCAGAGAGGAGATCCGCGAGCTGATCGACGGTCAGGAGAAGCTGACCGATGAGGTCAGCGCCGCGCTCGACAAGGCACAGACCTTAAGCGAGCTCGAGGACATCTACCGCCCCTACAAGCCCAAGAGAAAGACCAGAGCGTCTGTTGCGAAGCAGCGCGGACTGGAGCCGCTGGCGCTCGCGATCATCAGGCAGGAAAAGGGCTTTGACCCCATGAAAGCCGCGGAGGATTTCGTGGACGAAGAAAAGGAAGTGCCCACCGCTCAGGACGTGATCAACGGCGCGATGGATATCATCGCCGAGATGCTCTCCGACAGCGCGGCGATCCGCGCGCACCTGCGCCCGATCTTTCGCAAAAACGCCCTGCTCAAATCGACCGCCACGGACGAGGAACAGGACAGCGTATATACCAACTACTATGACTATTCGGAGGCGGTCAAGAAGATTGCCGGACACCGTATCCTCGCCGTCAACCGCGGTGAGAAAGAGGGCTTTTTGAAGGTCGGGATCGTGCTCGAACCCGCTCTTGCGCTGAACGTCATCTATCACGCCCTCGACAAGGGCGTAAACCCCCTGTGCTCCGACATCCTGCGCGCCGCGGGTGAGGACGCGTACACGCGGCTGATCTTCCCCTCGCTCGAGCGCGAGATCCGCGCCGAGCTGACCGAAACCGCCGACGAGAACGCGATGAAGGTCTTTGCGACCAACCTCAAACAGCTCCTGATGCAGCCGCCCGTCAAGGGCAAGACGGTGCTGGGTCTCGACCCCGGCTACCGCACGGGCTGTAAGGTGGCGGTCGTGGACGACACCGGCAAGGTGCTCGACACGGCGGTCATCTACCCTACCCATTCACAGACAAAGATCGCGCAGTCAAAGCAAAAGCTGCTGGAGCTGATCAAAAAACACAATGTCGACATCATCTCGATCGGCAACGGTACGGCGAGCAAGGAGACCGAGATGTTCGCCGCCGACGCGATCAAAGAAGCCGATCACAAGGTCTACTACATGGTCGTCAGCGAGGCGGGCGCTTCGGTCTACTCCGCCTCTAAGCTCGCCGCCACGGAGCTGCCGGAGCTGGATCTGACCCTGCGCAGCGCCGTTTCCATCGCCAGACGCTTGCAGGATCCGCTCGCGGAGCTGGTCAAGATCGAGCCCAAGGCGATCGGCGTGGGACAGTATCAGCACGATATGCCGCAAAAGCGCCTCGGCGAGACCCTCGACGGCGTTGTGGAGGACTGTGTCAACTCGGTCGGCGCGGATCTGAACACCGCCTCCCCCGCCCTGCTGCTGCGGGTGTCGGGACTGGGCGCGACCGTGTGCAAAAACATCGTCGCTTACCGTGAGGAGAACGGCGCGTTCGGCTCACGCGCGGAATTGAAGAAGGTCCCCAAGCTGGGACCCAAGGCATTTGAGCAGTGCGCGGGCTTTTTGCGCGTACCCGAAAGCCGCAACCCGCTGGACAATACGGGCGTGCACCCCGAGAGCTACAAGACGGCGAAGGAGCTGTTGAAGCGCGCGGGCTACACGGAGCAGGAGATCAAAGCCGCCAAGTTCCCCGACCTGCCGGCTAAGGTCAAGTCACTCGGCACAAAGGAGCTTGCCGAACAGCTCGAGATCGGCTTGCCGACCCTCAACGACATCGTCAAAGAGCTGGCAAAGCCCGGCCGCGATCCGCGCGACGAAATGCCCAAGCCCCTGCTGCGCTCGGATGTGCTCGATATCAGCGACCTCAAGGAGGGCATGGAGCTGACCGGCACGGTGCGCAACGTCATCGACTTCGGCGCGTTCGTGGATATCGGCGTGCATCAGGACGGTCTGGTGCACATCTCGCAGATCTGCGACAAATTCATCAAGCACCCCTCCGAGGTGCTCAAGGTCGGCGACGTCGTCAAGGTCAGGATCCTGTCCGTCGACGTCAAGAAACAGCGTATCTCGCTGACCATGCGCGGCGTTTAAGCAACTGAGACTGCGCAATGACAACGATAAAGAAAGACTAACTATTAAAAGTCAATAGGAAAACGAAAAGTTTTCCACAAAAATCAACAATCAGAAAACAGGCACGACAAAAAGAGCAACCGCGTAGTTGCTCGAAAAAATAATCAAGTGAAATAAGGTTATCGCCTATAAGATTCTCCTGTGGTTTCCAGATGGTAGATCACCCTGACAAGTTTCTTGCAGGCATGAGAAATTGCTACGTTGTAGTGTTTGCCTTCGCTGCGTTTCTTGGCGAGGTATTCGGCAAAGGTATTATCCCAATTACAATTGATAGGTAGACGGCGAAAGACCGGCATAAGCGAGAATCTTGTCCGGTGAGCTGAAATTGTCAAAGTCGCCGATCTCGGCAATGATCATAGCTCCCATGCGGTAACTGATGCCCGGGATGGTAAGGATGGGAGAATTAATTTCATCCATAATGATTTCAACGTGGAACTCAATCTCCTCGATCTCTGCATCAAGCTCTCTGATGAGCTTGATAGTGTGTTTGAGTTCTAACGACTTGGCAGGCATATCCGAGCCGATAGAGTTTTTTGCAGCAATGCGAATTTCTTCCGCTCTTTCCTTGCCGTAACGCCCTTTAGAAGCGGTTGAC
>CACWXE010000101.1 GCA_902764715.1 uncultured Ruminococcus sp.
AACAAGCGGTTCATGCTCAACCAAAAAGAAAAGCCTAATGTCCTGATCCTCGGCTCACCCGTCGTGTTCCCAAACTACAAGGTGCCGCAGCTGATCGCTGTTCTGCAAAGCGCGGGGCGTCAGGTCGCCGCGATGGATGTCCCTCCGATGAACAACACGAGCAACGCGATTCACTACTATAAAGATCAAATGGTGATGCTTGCGGAGAAGATCGGCAAATATACGCACAAGCATCTGACAGGCGGTAATCTCAGACGCGCTGTCAGAAAGGTCGCGCGAGCTCACCGACAGTGGCAGCGCTTCACCGCGACTGCGTATGCGGCAAAGGGCTTCATTTCCGATGAGGCGGTTCTGTTGGTCACGCAGTGCATGTATTTTGCAGACAGCTTGGATGAATGGGCACTTCATACCGTTGCTCTGACAGCGGAATTGGAAACGCTGAACAAGCGGTTCATGCTCAACCAAAAAGAAAAGCCTAATGTCCTGATCCTCGGCTCACCCGTCGTGTTCCCAAACTACAAGGTGCCGCAGCTGATCGCTCCTCTCCTTAGAGGCGGCGCTGTCGGTCAAAAGAAGCAGCAGGATGATCTCAGCCAACCGCATACTGGATCATATCGCGCAGGATCATTTGCAGGCGACGTCCTCGGGCGCAAGAGTGAACAACGAGGGCTTATATTCCTACTTCCTGCACCTCGTCGATCAGCTCCATCCCGACGGTATCGTATGTCATATCCTCAAGGGTCAGATCGAATACGACTTTGAGCTGCCACATATCGAAAAGGCGGCAGAAGAGCTTGACATCCCGGTCTTCCGGCTTGAGACCGATTATCAGTATCAGGATATGGAGCAGCTCAGAATCCGTATGGAGGCGTTCGGCGAGATGCTGAATCAAAGAAATATCGTCAAAAGAAAGGCAAAACGAAGCGCATAAAGGAGGATCACAATGAAAAACAAAACAATAAAAAGAGTCCTCTTTGCCGTATTCGCGGTCGCGCTGTGCGTCGCGGCGTATTTTGCGGCAGACTTGGCATTTTTTCAGTATGATGATCCTCTGGCACGAGCCTCATTGACCGTTGAAAACGACGGTGAAGACTTGGCGTTCACCTATGATAACGACGCGATCACCCTGCATGGCGCGGAGGATTCGACCGTTTACGCGTTGACAGTCGATGGGATCAAGACCGTCGAGAGTGACTATACGGAATCGCTCCCGTCTGATTTCCTCGGCAGCTTCGCGGCGGTACAGATCAAAACGTCAAATGAAGACGGCGACGGTATCACCGAACGCGAAATATATATCGCCAAGACCGATATGGAGTATACGCAGGGCTATACCACCTCGGCGAATGTGTTTCTGACCGATGAGATTCCCTTTGAGGTCGCCTATGTCGACAGAGATCACTTTACAGTCTATCTCGAAGGAGAGATTCTACCCAATGCGAGCATTACGGTAACGCTCTCCGACGGCACGACAAAACAGGTCACGACCGACGAAAACGGCGAGATCCACGATCTGAACCTCAACGATGTCCGCGGTGGACTGACCTTTTCCTATATCCCCGATGAGCACAACACTTATGTGCTGAACTATCAGGTGGAGGCTGACACGATCTTCACAACGCGATGGCTGTCGGCAATGCTGCCGTTCGGGATCATCATCCTGGTATCGGTCATCTGCATCGCGCTGGATGTGTTGCTGAGAAAGCTGTTGTACAAAAAGGAAAAGATGCCGATCGGCAAAACAGCGATCACTTCCAAAGATACACGCAAAAAGCGATTTGTATTCGGCTTTCAGACGATCAGATGGATCATCATGATCCTCAGCTTCGCGCTGTTGATATTCGGCAGCAGGCTGACGGGAACGGTGTTCACCAATGTCCAGCTTCCGGTGCTCGCCTGTCCGTACAACCTCGATCAGCTGACGAGCGCCGGATGCTATTACCTCAGTCACCTTGACGTACTGTTCGCCGAGGGCTGGCAGGAGATCCTCGCATTCGTCGGTACCTTTATCGTTTGCGCCGTCCTGCTCGGACGTGTTCTGTGCGGCTTTATCTGTCCGATGGGATTTGTGCAGGACGTCGCGCATGAAGCAAGACAGGCGCTGCATATCGAGGGGATCTCCCTCAACGAGAAGATGTACGCCGTCCTCAGACTGGTCAAATGGATCATGCTGATCATCTTCCTCGGGATCGGCTTTATCGGCGGCAATTTTTGCGACTTCTGTCCCGCGGCGGCACTATCTCCGGCTCTGGCGGGCTTTAAATTGAGCTTGGGTCTCGGCGGTTTCTTCATGATCGTTGTGATCGTCGCGGGCTTCTTCAAGCGCAGAGCCTTCTGCAATATCTGTCCGCTGGGCTATATCCTCGGGCTGACGCATAAGGCGTCGCTGTTCAAGCTCAAAAAGGACGCGGTCGCCTGTACCGAATGCGGCGCGTGCTACGAAGCCTGCCCGATGGGAATCAAGTCGATCTTTACCGAGCGCGAGGGAAAGGACGTTCGCCGGATCGACGTTACCACCGCCGACTGCATTATGTGCGGCGAATGTGTGCGCCGATGCCCGGAAAACAATGCTCTGGCTATTACCTTCTGCGGAAAGAAGGTCTACAACGCAGACCGCATGAAGTTCATAAAACAATACGCACCGAAACCCGACAAATACGCACCGTTTTATGATAATGAAAAGCACCGATAACTATCGCAGTTGTTGCGAGGTCAATATGGGGTCCCCGACACGCCTGCGTGTTGGGGAGAGGACGAACGGCGATACGAGGTCAAGGCGTACCTACCGGATACGCCTACCGAGTTCAGCCGATGAGGACGAGAAAAGAGTGATAAGTATGAGTGAGATATACACCCGACAGGGTACCCCGGAGGAGCGCAGGAAAGCGCGCTTTCTCAATAAATCCGCGACTACCGCGATCAAATATCTCAGAAAAATTGAAGACTTACCGCATAAGCCCGATGCGCTGAAGCCGTTCACGGATGTGCTCAAGCACGTTTTCGTCGATATGCAGGGCGCGGTAAAGCCCGATGGAATACCTTCCGTCGGCACCTACTGCGTGATGGTACCGCCCGAGCTGATCTACGCGGCGGGAGCCATGCCGGTCAAACTCTGCGGCGGCAGCTACACGGCGTTCAACATCGGTGACGATATTGCTCCGCGAGACGCCTGTCCGCTGGTCAAGGCGATCATGGGCTTTGAGAGCATCGGCGTGATGCCGGTGTATCAGGAGTGTCAGTTGATGGCGGTGCCGATCACCTGTCGCCGGCTACCTTGCCGAACATCGCAAGACCGTTACGCTCCACGTTCCCTCCGGACGCGACCGCGACGAGGATATGGAGCAGTACGTCAGAGAGCTGTATTTGTTCAGTCAAAAGCTGACTGAGATCACCGGCACAGAACTCAGCTACGAACGCCTGTCATGGGCGTGCGGCATGACCGCTGCGGCGCAGTATGAGCTGTCCCGCTTCATCGAACTGCGGCGCAGATATCCGCTTGCCGTTAAGGGGACGCACTACATGGCGGCGATGAATGCGATCAGCTACACGCATATTTCGCTGTGGACGCGGTATATGCATAACCTCTGTGAAGAAATAGAGCAAAAAGCAAAACGCGGTGAGATGGCTTCTAAAGAGAACCGTCCGCGAATTCTGATCACAGGCTCGCCGATCGTTTTTCCTAACTTCAAACTGCCGCTGTTGATCGAAGAAATGGGCGGAGCGCTGGTCGCTGACGAGACCTGCATGGGTGAGCGCGGCGCTTACGATCCGCCCGCTATCGTCGATCAAAGCACTGACGGAATCATGCGGGCATTGGCGAACAAGAGCACCCGTCCCTGCACCTGTCCGACCTTTGTCGATAACAAGCGCAGGCTGTACAGGATCATGCAAATGCTGGAGGACTACAGGGTACAGGGCGTGATCTACCATGTGCTGCGCGGATGTCTCGTCTATGACTATGAGTATCAGGTAATGGAAGAAGAGCTCGGAAAGCTCGGTATTCCTATTATCCGCGTCGAGAGCGATTATAACGAAGAGGACGTCGAACAGCTCCGCATCCGCGTGGAAGCATTTATAGAGCTGATCAAATACGGTCGCCGCGGCGACAATTAATCCGCCTTTGGGTGGGTTAGGAGTAATCAAAACGCCTGATTAACGGCGGGCTATAACGCAGTATTTTTCTGAAAACAACAAGGAGTAACAACAATGAAAATATATGCAGGATTGGATGGCGGCTCCACCTATCTGAAAGCCGCTTTATTGGACGAACGCGGCAGGGTGCTGCGCACCGGCGTTACCAATACCGGTATCGACAACAACGGCGCGGCACAAAAGCTGCTTGCAAAGCTGATGGGTGAGATCGGCGTATCCCGTGTCGACTATACGATGGCGACTGGTTACAGCCGCAAGATTCTGGAGGTAGCGGACGACGACGTCAGCGAGATCACCGCTCACGCCTACGGTGTGCGCGTGACGGCTCCGCGCGATTATCGTCCCGGCATGATCGTTGATATCGGCGGTCAGAACAGCAAGATTATCTATCTGGACGCCAACTATTCCGTTAAGAATTTCAGCATGAATGATAAATGCGCGGCAGGCACCGGCAAGTTCATGGAGGTCATCGCGCAGATTTTGGAAACCACCATCGATCAGGTAGGGCCTCTCTCTTTAGAGAGCACCGCGCCCTGCGATATCAACAGCACCTGCGTGGTGTTCGCGCAGTCGGAGGTCATCTCCCTGATCGCGCGCAAATTCGACCGTCGCGACATCCTCTCCGGAATGCACCTGTCGATGGCGAAGCGCATCATCAAGATGATGAAAAAGAGCGAGAAGAACGGCGACGTTCTGATGACAGGCGGCGGCGCATTGAATATCGGGCTGCGTAAGGCGTTTGAGGATGAGCTGATGCGCGATATCTTTGTCGCGAATCATCCGCAGTTCAACGGAGCGATCGGTGCGGCGCTGCTCGCAAGCGAAAGGGGTTGAGTGTATGTTGATGGAAGCATTGGCAGCGTCGGTATCGGTGGGCTTGGGCTGCGGTACCTGCTGCGGCTCGTCGGCGTCATCCTTTCTGGCTGTCTACATACTTACCGAGGGCGGCGGCTTCAAAAGCTCGATGAAACATGTCGGCAGTTACTTTCTCGGTAAGATCCTCGCGGTTTGTGCGATCTGCGCGCTGACCTCGGCAATCGGTAAGGTATTCATTGACGAAAACGGCATGGTCGGCGGCTTCAACCTGCATCATCTGGTGTCTTGGGTGATGATCGTATCGGCTCTGTTTTTGATCTATCGGTGGTTTCGCAATCGCAAACCCGACTGCAAAAAATGCGGCGGCAAGTGCTCTGCAAAGCACAAGACTCGCCTGATCCCATCCTTCTCTGTCGGGCTGGCCTACGGCGCTTATCCGTGTGTTCCGCTGACGATGGTAGCCGGTTACGCGATGCTGTTGTCGCTGCCTGCGGCTGTTCTGCTCGGCGCTGTATTTGCGCTGGCAAGCTCCCTGACGCCCATGCTGGTTGTTTTCGGCTTATCGGGAGCGCTCAGCGGCAAGATCAACAAACAGCTCGGCAAGGCAATGCCGTGGGTACAGCTATGCGTGTATATTCTGTTTTTGATTGTTGCAGTTGTGACTTTGTTCTGCTATACTTAACATATATTGGAGGTGACCTTTATGCGCTTGTTATTCGCCGAAGATGACCGTGACATATTCAAAGCTGTCCAAACACTTTTGGAACGATCCGGCTATTCCGTCGACGCGGTATATAATGGGCAGGACGCGCTCGACTATATCGAGCAAGCCGACTATGACGGTGTGATCCTTGACTGGATGATGCCGCGGCTCAGCGGTATCGAGGTGCTCGCGCAAATTCGCTCCAATGGGATCACAACGCCCGTACTCATGCTCACCGCCCGAGACGCGATCGAGGACAGAGTGGAAGGGCTGGATACCGGAGCGGACGATTATCTGCCGAAGCCCTTTGCCGCCTCCGAACTGCTCGCGCGTATTCGCGCCATGCTGCGGCGCAAGGTGGATTATCAGCATGACGTCATCAAGTACGCTGACATTGAGCTTGACAAATCTGCTATGACGATCACCTGCGGGAAGAAAAGTGTCAGTTTGAACAACAAGGCGTTCCAGCTGATAGAAATGCTTGTTGAGCATCCGGGAGCAGTACTCAGTATCGATCAGATCATGGAGCGCATCTGGGGCTGGGACAGCGACGCAGAAGTCAACGTCGTATGGGTGAACATCTCTTTTTTACGCAAGAAGCTATCGGAGCTGGGCGCGCATGTTAAGATCAAGGCAGTCCGCGGAGTCGGTTATTCTTTGGAGAGTACGTTATGAAACAGATCAGACAACGCTTTATCAAGATTGCGTTACTCGCGCTGACGCTTGCTATGCTGTTAGTGGCAGGCGTCATCAATGCTGTTCATTATGTCAACACGACAAGTGAATTAAAAGAAACGCTGAACTACCTTGTCGAAAGCGAGAACAACAATACACAGAAAAAGCAGGGGAAATTTGATATTGAAAAAGAAGAGGCTCTCTCGACCGACGACAGTGCACAGCTGTATCGTCACAAGGGCAGCGATCACCGCATGAATACCAAACTTGAAGAATCACGGTATTTTATCGCGATCCAAAGTGCGGACGGTGAAGCCTTTCTCGGTACAGGCACTAAGGAAACCGAGTACGCGAAAGAGGATCTTTTGTTGATCGCGGAAAACATTTTTGCTTCGGGCAAAGCCTCGGGTTATGTCGACAACTATCTGTATCAGGTGACGGACAAGGAAGACGGATCGAGGATCGCTGTTTTCCTCAATGTAGAGTCCAAAAGGGCAGAGGTCGTGTCGCTCGCCGTGATCTCGCTGATCGCCTGCGCAGTCGGTATCCTGCTGTCGTTGCTGCTGGTATCGCTGCTCAGCAAGAGAGCAATACAGCCGATGATGGATAACATCGAACGGCAAAAGCGGTTTATCACCGATGCGGGCCATGAGCTGAAAACGCCTCTGACGGTCATCTCCGCTAACATGGATGTGCTGTCGATGGATATCGGGCCAAACGAGTGGATACAGAGCACTCAAAAACAGGCGGCCAATATGCGCAAGCTTGTGAACGAGCTGGTCTACCTCTCGCGCATGGATGAAGCGGATTCCGCTTTGGAAATGCATGAATTCAACCTTTCAAACGCTGTGCGTGATACTGCCGATCCGTTTATCGGCATGGCGGAGTTTAACGGCAAAAACCTGATCGTCAACGCGGAAGATAAACTGATATTCAACGGCGACGAGGCTGCTGTCAGAAGGCTCATCGGTATCCTGTGCGACAATGCCGTCAAATACGCACCCGAGGACAGCGATATCCATGTATCGCTCCGTCAATCGGGAAAGAACATTATTTTCCAAACAGAAAACACCATGAAAGAGCCTTTGAGCGAGGATGCGCTGACGCACCTGTTCGACCGCTTCTACCGCGGTGACGAATCCCGCTCCAAGGAAGAGA
Source organism: uncultured Ruminococcus sp. (assembly GCA_902764715.1). Lineage (GTDB taxonomy): Bacteria > Bacillota > Clostridia > Oscillospirales > Acutalibacteraceae > Ruminococcoides. Next base: position 7,505 of record CACWXE010000101.1, read on the forward strand.
ACAGCGGCTTCGGCATCGGACTGTCCGTAGCTCGCGCTATTACCGAAAAGCATAACGGAACCATCAAGGCGAAGATCGTTGATGATGACAAATTGCAAATCATCTGTACCTTGCCGAAGCGTTAATTGAATCGTTTATATGACAACAGCCTGCTGACCGATTTGATTAGCAGGTTGTGCTTATTGATAGATGATTTCATTGTTGATGATTTCTGTTGCCTGATTACGGATGTTGTTCATCTTCGCAACTTATGTCGTTGGGCTCTATGCTTGGTACCGTTATTGTGTAATAGAGAGTTCAAAAAGGCGAATGTGCGGATTATCGATGTGATTGAAATGAAAAGCCCCGTTTTATGAGGATGCGTAAGCCGCTCTTTCGGGAGAGCGCTTGGTTCGCATTCAAGAGGTCAGCGGTTCGAATCCGCTTATCTCCACCATTGAAAAAGACGGTAAGTATCGCAAGATACCTACCGTCTTTTTCATTTGTACCGTACAGTGGTGATAAGCGGATAGCGCAGCGTTTTGGCGACTGTGCCGAGGTTCGAGCCGCGCGAAGAACCGAAGGTAAAATCAGTCCTGCGGACTGATTTTTAAGAAGAGCGTAGGCGCGACTTCTGGCAGGAGGGGACGTTCCAAGACAGGGCAACTGATTTCCTACAGATATAGCACAGCTTATCTCCACCGGAAGAATAACCGCTTGTTCATAACGAACAAGCGGTTATTCTTTCATATTATGCGGTTCATTATCGGATAGCTCTTTTGTATTTCCATACTTAGAGAGAATCGGCGGAGGATAAGCCGGATTTACTCTTATGCATCAATCGTCGAGATCGTCAGCGTGGTCTCCTCGAGTACATCGAGCAGAACGCGGACGGTATCTAATGATGTGAAGATGGTCACGCCGTTTTCGACTGCTGTCTGACGGATCGCGGTGCCGTCCTCATAGTGCACGCCGGACATGATAGCGCGGGTGTTGATGACGTAGCTGACATAGCCCGCGCGGATCGCGTCGAGGATCTCGGTGCTGCCCTCGCTGATCTTGCCCAGCTTGCGGGTCTTGATGCCGTTCTCGCGCATGACCTTGGCGGTCAGGTCGGTCGCCTCGATGTTGAAGCCGAGGTTGTAGAAGCGGCGTACCAGCGGAACAGCCTCTTCCTTATCCTCGTCGGCGAGGGTGACGATGACCGTACCGTAGTTCTGCACCTTGGTGCCTGCCGCGACGAGCGCCTTGTACATCGCACGGGAGAGCTTTTTATCATAACCGATGGCTTCACCGGTGGACTTCATCTCGGGGCTGAGGTAAGCGTCCAGACCCTTGATCTTCTGGAACGAGAATACCGGGACTTTGACGTAGTAACGCTTCTTCTCTTCGGGATAGAGCTGGAAGATGCCCTGCTCTTTCAGACTCTTGCCGAGGATGACCTCGGTCGCGATATCCGCGAGGCTGTAACCTGTGGATTTGCTCAGGAAGGGAACGGTTCTCGATGATCTCGGGTTGACCTCGATAATGTAAACATCGTCGTTTTCATCAACGATGAACTGGATGTTGTACAAGCCTATGATGCCGATGGCTTTACCGAGCTTCTTAGCATACTGGAGGATGATACCCTTGACTTTATCACTGATGGAGAAAGAGGGGTAAACAGAGATGGAGTCGCCGGAGTGAACGCCGGTACGCTCGACAAGCTCCATGATACCGGGCACGAATACATCGATACCGTCGCAGATCGCATCGACCTCGACCTCTTTACCCATGATGTATTTATCGACCAAAACAGGTTTATCCTCGTCGATCTCAACCGCGGTTTTCAGATAATGTCTGAGGTCTTCCTCCTTGCTGACGATCTGCATTGCGCGACCGCCGAGTACGAAGGACGGACGGACGAGTACGGGATAGCCGATTTCTGCGGCGGCTTTCACGCCCTCCTCGATCGATGTGACCGCCTGACCCGCGGGCTGCGGGATGCCAAGCTCCTTGATGATGGCGTTGAAACTGTCACGGTTCTCGGCGCGTTCAATGGCGGCGCAGTCGGTGCCGATGATCTTCACGCCGCGATCCATGAGCGGCTGAGCGAGGTTGATCGCCGTCTGACCGCCCAGAGAAGCGATAACGCCCTCGGGCTGTTCAAAGTCGATGATCGCCATGACGTCCTCGGGAGTGAGGGGCTCAAAGTAGAGCTTGTCGGCGGTGGTGTAGTCGGTGGAAACG
>CACWXE010000102.1 GCA_902764715.1 uncultured Ruminococcus sp.
AACAACGGCTCCAACGGCATCTATCTGGGCAAGAACGGGTATCTCGTCAACGATCCCGAGAAGATGGATGATCTGGGCCGCAACATCGGCTATATCAACGAGTTCGCCGAGAAATGTCCCGTCGACACCACCGTGCTGGTCGCGCCCTCAACGGGCTATGTCTGCGCCGATATCCTGCCTGACGTCCATAAGCAGTACCGCGATGACGAGCGCTTTGAAGAAATGATAGCGGCGCTTCCGTCCGCGAAGTTCGTCGATGTGCGCGAGGCGTTCAAGAAGGAATACGCCGACGGCAATCAGATCTATTACAAGACCGACCATCACTGGACGGCTTACGGCGCGTATACCGCTTACCGCGAGCTCGGCAGTGTGCTCGGCTATACCCCTCACGCCAAAGAGGATTATACCGTGACCTCGTACCCCGGCTTCTACGGCACGACCTATTCATCCTCGGGCTTCTGGCTGACTGATCCCGATACCGTGGAGGTGTGGGACAACCCCGCGAATGATACCGCAGTCGTGACCGAGATCACCGATAACGGGAATGTGACCGAGCAAAAGGATATGTTCTATCTGAGCCATCTGGAGGATGACGATAAGTATCCCATCTATCTCGACGGCAACCACCCCTATACGGTGATCAAGAATTCCGCCGCGAGCTCGAATGAAAAGCTCTTGGTCATCAAGGACAGCTTTGCCCATTCGATGGTGCCGTATCTCGCCGATCATTACAGCGAGATCATCATGGTCGACCTACGGTATTATTCTCAGCCGGTAAGCAGACTGGTGGAAACCGAGGGGATCGACCGCGTGCTGGTGGTCTACTCCATCGACAATCTGGCGACCGATACCAACCTCGGCTGGTTGGAATGATGAATGTCGGTTGAGATTACCACGTCGGAAAATTGTTCCTCCTCGTAATGACGATTTGTATTGGTTGAGATTGCCACGGGAAAAGCCCTCGCAATGAGGATTCGTATGCGCCCCGTTTCAATCGGAGATCGTTACGATCCCTCCGAGGCTGTCGGGCGGCGACCCAACATCCCTTGCCGAAAGGGATGTTGATCAAAATAAAAAGTAAGGAGAGAAGCGTTTGCTTCTCTCCTTTTTTGTATGAGGTTATTCTTCTTATGAGTGGTTGGACTTCCACTGACCGATCGCGTCCTCGAACGCCTTCACTTCATCCGCGCTGTCACACTGATCCAGATAGGCGGTGAACAACTTGATGAAGCTGTTGTCGGGGTTCTCGTTCAGATACTCTCTGATATAATAGCTCTCTTTGCTCAGCTTGGGCACGAATTTGCGCGCGTAGCTGCGGGAGACAAGCTCGAACGAAACGACCTCGACCAAATCCTTCTTCATCAGGGATTTGATCAGGGAGTGTACATAGCTGTCTTTCCATGTTTTGTCGCCGGACATTTGGATGATCTCGGTGCAGGAAAGCGGCTCGTCTACGCCCCACAGCAGATCCATGATTTGCTTCTCGCTTTTTGTCATCATAACATACCTCTTTCTTGTAGTCGAAAACATCGGGATGAATCGAAAGATAATGCAATTTGTGTATGATTATGGCGTGATTATAATATAAAAACGGGAATTAGTCAACAGTTATTTGCAATATTTTTATATATTTTTGTGAATGGAGCAAAAAAAGGAAGAATGTTAAATATTTAACGGATTATTCGGAAATTTGACGATCGGGAACCGAGGCTCACAGTTTTAGGATCTCATCATATAACGCTTTGTTCGCTTCGATATTTTCGGCGCTGCCGACGGTGCAAAAAGAAGCACTGCCTGCATATTTACCCAATTTGTCGCCGATTGCGTTCAGATCATCGACGGTCGTGGACAGCAGCTCGTCGCGCTCCTTTTGGATCGCGGCGTTATCTCTGCCGAGCAGATGATAGACAGAGCTCAGATACGCGGTCGCGCGCGGCAGCTGCGGGTTGTCGAGCGAGCGCACGACGCTGATGATATAATCCTCCAGAGCACGGTCGCTGAGCTGTAAGGAGCTGAGGAACTTTGCCGCGTTTTGGAAGGTGTTGAGCGTGATCGCGATCTGCGGGTCGCGGTAGCTCCACATATCGAGGCGCTTGGCAGAGTTCGGGATCGTGCCGCAGCCGTAGGCGCCGTTTTCAACGCGGATCTTCTGCCACAGGTACTCGAGGGAGAGGATCTTTTTGGCGAGCAGTAAGCCGCCGCCGCTGAGCTCGTTGTCCGCGTTAAAGCTGTAGCCGTTGAATACGATGTCGCAGGGCGCGCACAGCGCGACATTGCCTGACAGCAGGGAGCTTTGTGCCTGACTGAGCGTGTCGGTCAGGTTGCCCTGCATCGGCAGGGGAGTATCCTTGATCTTGTCGCAGCTTTCTTCATCACACGCGAGAGAGTATACCGCTCTGCCGTTTTTGATGAAGCGATCGTAAACGTTTTCAAGGCGGGCTTTGAGCGCTGAAAAGCTCTCAGGATCGGAATCCAACGACTCTTTGAGCGCTTTGAGACGCTGATAGAAGCTCAGTCCGCCGGTCTTGTCAAGGATCGCGTCACGTGTGTTGTGGGTCGCGGCGGCACGGATCGCGGCGATCTGGCTGGAGTTGTTGATGAAGCCCAACTGCAGCTCGGTCACCATCTGATCGATCAGATCACAGATCGCTTTTTTGTCGTCAAAGACGGTTTTGGTGAGGATCTCTTCGGCGAGCTTTGCCGCCTGACTGTAGTTGTCGGCGAGCGCCTTGAAGCGCAGGACAGCGGAGGAGATCACCCTGCTGTTATAGCTCGAAACGGAGCCTGACATACTCAGCGAGCCGGTGTACAGCCCGAGCCGGTTTTGCAGGGTCTTGCCGTCGGTGTCCGCGGTGGCGATGTTGCCGAGCAGAGAGGACAGGATGCTGATATCGAAGAGCTCGTCATCGTTCGCCTGTCCGATATCGAAGAACAGATCGGCATAGACGATGCCGTCCGTTTTCAGCGGATGATACAGATACGAAGCTTCTTTCCCTTTTACTTCTGTCAGGAAGGGGACAGCTTTTTTGTCGATGTCACCGATATTCAAGTGCGGGATTTGCGCGTCTTTTTCGGCTTTTTGATCGGAGGCGCTGCTGTCGTTCGCTGTGACAGCGGCGTCCGCGTCGGGTTCGGCATATTTCTTCTCGGTCGCCGTGGGCGTCATCACGACGATATTCCGCTCTTTGTTCCACAATAAGAATACCCGTATCAGATCCTCAAAATAGCCTTTGTCGATAATGGATTTGATGGTTTCGAGTGACTCCTCATATTCGAGGTAGCGCCAAGGCTCGTAGCCGTACAGCCATGTGTCGGCGATCTGGATATTGTAGTACAGGCCCTTGGTCAGCCCCGCGGCACTGCCCTCGCGCAGGTTGAATTCGGTGGTGCTCAGCTTGGCGCGCACCGCCTCTTTGTCCAGTCCCTCGGCACATTCCGTGAGACACGTGGTGACCTCGCGCTCGATCTCGTCGAGGCGGCTCGCGTCACAATGGCGGAGCTTGATCGTAAAGAGGGGATAGGCGATATCCTCGATCATCTCGCATTCACATTCGACCGCTAAGCCCTTGTCGAGAATACGCTTTTTGAGCGGATCGTAGTTGGTGTCGGCAAGGACGTCGGTGAGGACGCTCAGTCCGAGGTAGGTGGTGAAGGCGGGCATTTCGCAGATGGGATAGGTGAACGCGATATAATCCTCATTCGTCTTTTCGCCGTCCGCGGTGTAGGTGCAGTAGAAGGGCTTATCCTGCTTTTTGACCGTGATCTTCGGCTCCTTGACCGCCTCCCGCGGCTCGACCTTGCTCAGATACTCTTCATCAAGGAAACGAAGTTTCTCTTCTATTTCCATCTTGCCGTAGAGGTAAAATCTGGCATTGGACGGATGATAGTATTTCTTGTGGTTGGCGATGAAATCCTCATAGGTGAGCTTGACGATGTGGTCGGGATGACCGCCGGACACGGTGGTATACTGGCAGGGCTCGTAGCTCTCGCCGTATACCGCCTGATACAGATTTTCGTCGGGGTCGCCCAAAGCGCCCTTCATCTCATTGTAGACGACGCCCTGATAATAGGGCTTGCCGTTCTCGTCGCGCTCGATGTGCCAGCCCTCCTGACGGAAGGCATTCTCATTATCATAGATCAGCGGACAGAATACCGCGTCGGTGTAGACCGACATCAGGTTCATCAGATCCTTGTCGTTCATGCTCGACACAGGGTACATCGTCTTGTCGGGGAAGGTCATCGCGTTGAGGAAGGTGTACAGCGAGCTTTTCATCAGCTCGACAAAGGGATCGTCAACGGGATATTTCCGTGAACCGCAAAGCACACTGTGCTCAAGGATATGGAACACGCCGGTCGAATCATGCGACGGAGTCGCGAAGGTGATCGAGTAGGTCATGTTGCGATCGTCGTTATCGACGTAGCATAAGAGCGCGCCGCTGTGGGTGTGGCGCAGGATATACAGGTCGCCGCCGATCTCCTTGACATGACGGCGCTGTTCCACGATAAAGCCGTGGATGGTATCACCAATGTTGTATTTCATATAAATCTCCTTTCAAGCCTCCCTTTCCTAAGGGAGGTGGGCAAATCGGCCAGCCGATTTGGTCGGAGGGTTGTTACGTTTGTTTTGATGTGGTTTAAGATGTTATCTGAATAAAACAGTTTTCAACCCTCAGTCATCATGACGCAAGCGTCAGATGACAGCTCCCTTAGGAAAGGGAGCCTAACAGCTCTTCGACCGCTTCGATCGCGTTTTTTACGCAGTCCTCGCAGGAGCAGAGCATATGTCCCGTCACCACGCCCTTGAGGTCGATACAGCGTGACGCGCCGCATTTTTCTTCAAATGTTTGGAACAGCTTGCGGCTGACAGGGTTCATGCCTCGGGTCTGCTTACTGAGGATGCCGAGCACCATCTCCGCGCCGATCAGCGCGCCGCAGGTGCCCATCATGCCGCCCATGCCCGAACCGAAGGTCGAGCCGAGCATCAGGAGGGATTCTTTGTCATAGGGGAGCTTGTCCTCGAAGGCGAGCAGCACCGCCTGACAGCAGTTGTGGGAGCGCTTGAGAGAAGCGCCGAGTTCAGATCGGTTCATCGTATCATTCCTTTATGTATGTGATTAACATTAGTATTGCTTTTACGTTGCTCATTATCCTACTTTTCTGTGATGATGTCAACCGCCGTGTTTATTATTTTCTCAAAAACTTTGCTCGAAAAAGCACGCCGTCTGTACAAATATCCGAAATCTCGTCGGGATTATTGACACACCGCCTTATCTGGTGTATAAAACCTAATGTAGGGGAGGAGCAAGCTCCTCCCCTACAATAAACGTTTGCAGAGAAATCCGGGAGGTAATTATGGAAAAACGTGAACAGCTCTATGAAGGTAAGGCAAAGAAAGTATTTTTGACCGACGACCCCGAATGCTATATCGTGTCCTATAAGGACGACGCGACCGCGTTCAACGGTCTGAAGAAGGGCACCATCGTCGGCAAGGGCGTCATCAACAACAAGATGAGCAACCTGCTGATGCAGAAGCTCGAAAAGGAAGCGAACATCCCGACTCACTTTGTCGAGGAACTCAGCGACCGTGAGACCGTGGTCAAAAAGGTTTCCATCGTACCTCTCGAGGTCATCATCCGCAATATCGCCGCGGGCTCTTTCTCCAAGAACTACGGCGTGGAAGAGGGCGTTGTCTTTGAACAGCCCACCATCGAGTTCTCTTACAAGAACGACGATCTCGGCGATCCGCTGATCAATGATTATCACGCGCTGGCGCTCAAGCTCGCTTCTGAGGAAGAGATCGAGACCATCAAGAAATATGCCTTTGCCGTCAACGATTACATGAAGGCTTATTGGAAAGAGCGCGGCGTTATCCTCGTCGATTTCAAGCTCGAGTTCGGCAGACTCTCCGACGGTACCATCGTGCTGGCTGACGAGATCAGCCCCGACACCTGCCGTTTCTGGGACGCTGAGACCAAGGAAAAGCTCGACAAAGACCGCTTCCGCCGTGACCTCGGCGGCGTAGAGGACGCTTATGCCGAGATCATGGGAAGACTGTCTTAATTAGGAATTAGGAGTTAGGAATTAGGAATTGAATCGCGGGCAAAGACGTATGTTGCGCCCGAGCCCATTCTTCAATCGTACAATGGTAGTAAAAACGCTTGTGATTCTTTGGATCGCAAGCGTTTTTTTGTTGGGATCATCCGCTGCTTTCGCTGCCTCCGACTCCTTGCGGGAATCAGGTGAGGACGGAGTCCGCCATTTACTCCTCACGGCAATTATAATTCCGCTTTATTGACTTAAAGTATACGGTGTGGTATAATACGATTGGATAAGTATTTGGAGGGAAAATATGAGAATCGTGATCAAGGTGGGCACCTCGACGCTCACCCATTCGACGGGACTGTTGAATATCAAGCGTGTCGAGAAGATGTGCAAGGTCATCTCCGACTTGAAGAACGCCGGTAATGAGATCGTGATGGTATCATCCGGCGCGATCGGCATGGGTCTGAGCAAGGTCGGCATCCATCGTCGGCCCGATGACATCTCGACCCTGCAGGCAGGC
>CACWXE010000103.1 GCA_902764715.1 uncultured Ruminococcus sp.
CTGTACTGATACAATAATAGTAAATAAAGTATACACGGAGGAAAAGATATGTTAGCAATCGGAACAAAAGCACCGGAATTTACCCTGCCCGATCAGAACGGCGAGATGCGTTCGCTCTCGGATTATAAGGGGCAGAAGATTATTTTGTATTTCTATCCTAAGGATATGACGTCGGGCTGTACCAAACAGGCGTGCGCCTTCTCAGAGCTGTATCCGCAGTTCCGCGAGAAGGGCGCGGTCGTCCTCGGCGTGAGCAAGGACTCGGTCGCGTCGCACAAGCGATTTGAAGAGAAGTACGGTCTGCCGTTTGTGCTTCTGTCGGATACCGAGAGGACTGTGATCGAAGCATACGATGTCTGGAAGGAAAAGAAGCTCTACGGCAAGGTTAGTTACGGCGTGGTACGCACCACCTACCTGATCGATGAGGATGGTGTGATCGAAAAAGCCTTTGATAAGGTCAAGGCGGCGGACAATCCCGCACAGATGCTGGGTGCTTTGGAATGAGGATGATCATCGCCCCGGCGAAGCAGATGAAGGTCGATACCGATACTTTTCCTTGCCCCGATCTGCCGGCATTTCTCGACAGAGCAGAACTGCTCAAAGATCATCTGAACAGTCTCAGCTTTGAGGAGCAGAAAAAGCTCTGGGCGTGTAATGACAAGATCGCGGCTGAGAACCACGAACGGTTCGCGCACATGGATCTGCGTCATAACCTGACCCCCGCTCTGCTCGCCTATGACGGTATCCAGTACACCTATATGGCGCCGTCGGTTTTTGAGAGCGCTTACTTCGATTATGTGCAGGAGCATCTGCGAATCTTATCGGGGTTTTACGGCGTGCTCAAGCCGATGGACGGCGTTGTCCCTTACCGCTTGGAGATGCAGGCGAAAGCGACGCCCATCGGCTGTAAAAACCTTTATGAGTTTTGGGGTGACGCATTATATCGCGAGGTGATTCCCGATGACAGAATCATCATCAATCTTGCGTCAAAAGAGTATTCAAAGTGTATCGAAAAACATCTGCAGCCGCAGGACAGGTATATTACCGTCGTGTTCGGCGATCTGATCGGCGGCAGGGTCGTGACCAAAGGGGTGTACGCGAAGATGGCGCGCGGTGAGATGGTGCGCTATGCGGCTGAGATCAACGCTGTTCAGCCCGAGCAGTTCAAGTCCTTCGCCATCGGTCAGTACCGCTTTGATGAAGCTCGCTCCACCGATACCGAGTATGTCTTTATTCGTGAAACGGAGGACGAGCGATGAAACTGATATTTGCCTCGGACAGCTTCAAAGAGAGTCTGACGAGCAAGAGGACGGCGGAGCTGTTGACGAGAGCCGCGCGGGAAGTGTTCGGCGCACTGAATGGCGAGATAATCAATACACCTTTTGTTAACGTTTGTTGCATCGATTCGATCCGGTGAGGATATACCGAAAAGCCCCCATGACAGCTGATATACTGGTATCAGTCTGTTATGGGGGTGTCCTTATGGGAAACTTATTTGTTGTTTACGGTGATGTACTTTCTGAGAGGCTGCGCTTTCTTGCGGATGTGATCGTCGTACCGGCATACGGCGGCGAGATGAAGCCGCGGGATGAGATGACGGATCGGCTGTTTGAGCTTGCCGGCCGCAGAGAATTGGAGCGAGCCATCAGAGAGAAATACAATCTGGAGCCGATGAATCGCGGCGAAGTGCGCGGGGTCGACTTCCCGATGTTCCTTGAGAAAATGCTGTTCGTCTACTCCTTGGATGAGCCTCTGTGGAGCTTGGAGAGCAAGCCGCAGATCGAAAAGCACCTGATCGTCGGGTATCACAACGCGATCACGGTCGCAAGGCTGCTGGGCTACGACAATCTCCTGATCCCGTTCTTCGGCATGAGCCTGACGGAGAGCGAGAACGAGAAGATGATCAAGCGGATCACAAAGATGTTCAGGGGCGAGCTGCGCTCTCGCCGCCGAGGGATGGATATCTATTTTGTCATCCCGGAGTGGATGGGTTGACGGACGCCTGCCCTGATCTTACCCAGCGCCCATTCCGAGATGCGCGCATCCTCAGAGATAACGAATTCCTGCCCGATCGGCACACTTTGAAAGTATCCGTCCCTAAAGCTGTCTTGACTGTGATGTGAGATATGTACCTCTTTGAAAAAGTCGGGCAAATCCCAACGGGAGCGGGAGCAGTTTTCTTTCGTCAGCACGAGAGCAGCATCATAACGGAAGGTTCCCCAACCGGGAAGATCGGTTCCGCTGAGCTTTTCGGCGGCAAGATAGATCGTGTTGTTAGTGCCTCTGTATAAAGCGAGGTTGGAATGCGGATGCCACGGCAAGATGGCTACATCGTCGCCATTGATGATCTCGCCGACTTGCAGATAACCGTAGAGCATATGCTTGCCATAGGCTTTTCGTTTGTATCGCAGCTGACCGTTAATCGCGTATTCGGTCTCTCTGAACCAGCCGAAGAACAGGAACAGATCGCCGACACCGACTCCCTGATGTGCCAGATGACTTTGAGAAGTGTCTACCTGACCGAAAGCGGCGCGCCAGTTACCGGGAACCATGCGCACATCTTTCCTCAAGTCGGGATCGAGGTGCAGTATGACGGGAATTCCTGTTGACGAGGCCTCAGCTGTTTCCAAATATCAAGGTAAGAAGAATCCTTAAAGCGGATATCCTCATAACGTAAACGATTATCTTCATTGGTAGGAATCGGCATCGAGAGCATCGTGCCATCAGGCAATACCGGACTGGGACAGCCGCCCCATGAAGAGTCGAATCCTTTACGGGATAGAATGATTTTCATACCGCCTTAACCTTTCCGCAACTCGACTTGCAACGTAATTGTTGGATCTGTTGGTTTAGAAGAGGGTTCTTATTTCTGTCGACGAGTTCATTAAGATATGTGATAAACTCACTGTTATCTTCCACTGTAAATGATCTGTGCCCTTGCCTTTCCGGGAAACTTGCATTTTGAGGACAAAGGCTTTTTATTCTCTCAGACTGCTCCTTTGTCAGCACACAAAAGCTATCAGAACATAAAACATAACATTCTTTCATTCCATGCTTGATATCCCAGTCCTTATCCCATAAATCTGCCGATTCGTGTACACCGTTTTCCGGCTTTGGAGAGAACTTCTGTATGTTCCCATATTCCCCATCTTTGCAGGGAAAGTATATTTTATCCGCACGATGAACAGCAGTATTGGAGAAGTATTCTTCGAAGCTGACAACATCAGTCAACTTAGCAAGATAAAGAAAATCTCCTTTTCTTTCTCTGAAGCTGCTGTACTTTGCCAATCCGGAACCCACAATACCCATAAACCAAATAGTATCGTCAGTTCCTCTAATAAACTGTCTGCCAATAACTCTGCGCATATCACGCTTGCAGATAGCCAGCGTCAGAGAGTCGTTGTCCATACATGGCGCTGTACCTGAAAAGTTTGTCAATCGATATGAGTAAACTAGATTCATACAATCACCTTCTACACTTCTTATCTTATCATATCCTCTGTCACAATTCAACAAATCCCGCAAGTATAATCTATACAACATTATGGGTTGTTTTTGGTACATTTGGTATGGTATATTATAATCATCACAAACAGGCGTCGCTGTGCTGATAGCGAGCAACCTCTGAGAACAGCAAAACGGTTTTATGAGGACGGTCAGCGAGTCGCTGTCCGGATGACAAATACAACTAATATTCGCTAGGCGAATAAGGAGCCGCAAAACCGCTCCGCCGAATTAATGTTCGCTACACGAACTAAAGATTCGTCTGCACGGCTTTACGGGCATTTAGTATCAGCTCATGCGCTGTCTGTTTGTGATAGATCAATCGGGAGGTGTTTTGATGCTTGTTTCAGACAATGAGGTCATGTTTTTTGAATCGGATATGCGCTTTGTCAAGCGTTTTGGTCTTGAGGCGGCAACAGATATGGTGCTCGACTATTCCGCGATCAACAAAACACCGTTCATTTATGATTTCTTTCAACTTTCATCTTTTCTCCGGATCCTGCCTTCCGATTTGCGCAAGCTACTTGACGATATTCCCGGCTCCTATCGCAGCTTGCAGATTCCCAAAAAGTCCGGTGGGTATCGGGAGCTGAATCAGCCGCTCGGACGACTTCCCGACATACAGGAGAGGATCTATACAGGAATTCTCAAGCGTCTGAAATCCTCGCCCTACGCTACCGCTTATCATCAAGGCGCTCATTTGTCCGATAACGCTGCCCCGCATATTGGGAAAAGATTCCTTTTGAAACTGGACATCACTGACTTCTTCGGCTCCATCCGCTTTGATATGGTGTTGTCTTCTGTGTTTAATACCTCGCTTTATCCGAGACATATCGGCGCGATGCTGACCTCGCTGTGTTGCTTAGAGGATGTTCTTCCTCAGGGTACCTGTACTTCTCCTACGCTTTCCAACCTTGTGATGAAGCGCTTTGACGATATCTTCGGCGCATGGTGCAAGCGTCACGGTTTTGATTATACACGCTACAGCGATGATATCACGGTATCGGGCAATACATCTTTATATCCGGCGTACTGTGCCGCTAAGAGTATGCTTCATAAAATGGGCTTTGAGCTGAATGAACGCAAGACTCATTTTATCACTGATTCCTTCCGCCAGACGGTTACCGGGCTGACTGTGAACGAAAAGGTCAATGTCACCGCCGCTTACAAGTGCAAGCTACGGCAGGAGCTGTACTACACGGATCGCTTCGGTATAGAGAGCGCGGCGCAATATCTGCATCAACCGGATGCGAAGAAATACTATCAACAGCTAATGGGCAGGCTGAATTTTGTCCTGTCCATCGAGCCGGATCACACCTATTTTATCAAAGCCAAGGAAAAACTGTCTGAGCAGAGGGCTGAGATCATATGATGTACACCAAGCAACCGAAGAAGCTGACGATCATGAATATCCTCGATATCCTCAAGCGCTATACGGACGAGAACCATCGCCTGAGCCAGAAGGAGATACAGGAGATCCTCGAGCGCGAGTATGACATGAAGCTCGACCGCAAGGCAGTCAAGCGCAACCTGATGAACCTGATCGAGTTCGGCTACGACATCAATTACAGCGAGAGCGTCCGCATGTTCCGCGACAAGGACGGCAACGAGCAGGAGAACGTGATCCTCTCCGACTTCTACCTCGAGCGCGAGTTCACCGACAGCGAGCTGCGCCTGCTTATCGACAGCGTCCTGTTCTCCAACCACATTCCCTATAAGCAGGACAAGCAGCTGGTCGAGAAGCTTTCGTCCCTCTCCAATATCTACTTCAAGTCGCGCGTGCGGCACATCGCCCGTATGCCGGAGGACAAGACCGACAACAAGCAGCTGTTCTACAACATCGAGCTGCTCGACGAGGCGATCACCAAAGGACACAGGGTCAGGTTCCGCTACCTCGAGTACCGCTCGGACAAGAAGCTCCACAAGCGCCGCCACAGCGACGGCACCGTGCGCGAGTATGAGATCAACCCCTATCAGCTGGTCGCGAAAGAAGGCAAGTACTACCTGATCTGCAACAACGTCAAATACGACACGGTGAGCAACTACCGCGTCGACCGCATGACGGATATGGAGATATTGCCCCACAAGCGCCGCGCGTTCAATACGCTGATTGGCTCCGACGGCAATCAGCTCGACCTGAATGCGTACATGGAAAAGCATATCTATATGTTCGCGGGCGAGAATATCCGCGCCGTGTTCCGAGCCGAAAAGTTCATCCTCAGCGACATCATCGACATGTTCGGCAAGGATGTGAAATTCAGCGACGAGAGCGAGAAGCAGATCACCGTCACCGCCGACGTGAACGAGCTCGCGATGGAGCAGTTCGCCAAAGCGTACACGCCATACATAGAAATCATCAAGCCTGTTGCCCTCAGGGAAAAGATGATACATAATCTGAGTGCAGGGCTGGAGAAATATCATCATTCATAAAGGAGAACAAGTACAATGGAACTTTCAAACGTTATTAATTTTTTCTTGTTTGGCTATTTCGGAATCACGTTAGATGAAAAAGAAGAAAAGCGTTGTGTATTCGCGTGTATTATGAAAGCGTATTCGGACGCAACGAATCAAGGTGCATATAACACAAAAATCGAAAACTTACAAGAACAATCAAATATAGCGAAGAAGAACGCTGCAAAAACTCTTTATAAAAGTTGCCTGGAATATTTCACACAACAAGATGCTGAAAAACCGGAATATGATGATTGGCACAGTGATCTTTGCTACGAACTTGTAAATACGTATAAAGACGTAAAGCATCCTGAGGATAAAACGTCTGTTTTTACATATGGGAATGCGCAAAAATGGGTCAATATGACTGTAAAGTATTTAACGATGCTCGTATCTCTGGGAATGTTGGAGTCTTACGAAGCTCTCATAGATAAAAATAAATCGAAATTCCATATACCGATCGACAGCTATATACTCTCTGCTTTGTGGAGAAATGAAGAAACCACTAACGAATTGAAAGAAAAATTCCCGACTAAAAA
>CACWXE010000104.1 GCA_902764715.1 uncultured Ruminococcus sp.
TCTGTAATATTTTATTTCTTCTGCGCTATTTTGCATTTTTTGCTTGATTCTTTTGTTATCAGTCAGGAATAATGCTCTCGGAGCTATTTCGTCTGTCGGATTTAAAAACCGCTTGTAAATGCGGATATGTTGTGCAGCGTACATAAACAGGACACAAAACACAGAAAAGATTACAAAATGTAACCTTTTGCGCTCTCATAGGATAATCGGCAGAACTTTACAAATGTAACGAAAATTACCATCCGAGAGTCGGATTTTATGACTAAATAAACAAAAAGAAAGACCGCATGGCGCGGTCTGAAAATTCTTTACGGTGCAAACACCCGATAAAGCCTGAAAAAACGGCTGTTTTGATCAAATCTCCGTCACGATCTTCTCGGGAGGATTCTCCAGCACCTCGGGGTGCATCAGATATTTCTGGAATTTTCTGAACGCCAGACCGAGGATATTGCCCGAGGCGATACGGTCGTCCGTGACGATACCGAGCGGCAGACATCTCTCAAAGGTGACCTCACCCTTCTTACGCACCGGTACCTCGCGCAGGTTGCCCATCGCCAGACTGATGGAGGTGGTGCCGAAGTTGTAGATATGGTGATGGATGGAGTTGGTCTTGATGCTCGCCAGATCGGTGAGGATGATGGAGCAGTGGAAGGGAGAAGCCTCGATGATCGACTTGGGGCACCAGTTGTGCTTATCCAGCCACTTGACCAGATTCGCCGCTACGCGCAGCAGTCCCGGCGCGGAGCACAGGAACTCGGCGAGCTTATCGGTCGCGTTGACTTCATCCTCCTGACGGTTCTCATCAATATACTCCGAAATGATCTCATTGATCGTGTCGATGGTGGCATCGGGCGGGAACTTCATCTTGCTGGTCGTACCCACGCCGTCGATCTTGCCGCCCTTTAAGACAACCATGCCGACAGCGATCTCGTTGCGGGCATAGATGCGCTTGTTGACGACGAAGCGGTTGAGCTGGGGATACTCCGCAAAGGCGCGTACCATTGCCGCCAAGATCAGCGAAAGATGCGAATAACGCTTACCCTCCTTGCGCTTACGATTCAGGTACTCCCTCATCGGCGCTTCGGGAAGATCGATGGTGATCATGTTCATCGCGTCGGTGCGCTCCGCCATCACATGTGCGCCGACCAGATATTCGACGCCGAGGTTCTTTAGTTTTTTGCCGTCAGGTCTGCCCATTGTCATGTCCTCATTCCGTAGAATCAACGCGATTTGACCGCGTTACTATACATTATAATAGAAATAAAATCGAATTACAATAGATAACGGGAAATTTTTGCATGAGGGTCAGATGACATAGAGCAAAACCATATAGAGGATATACAGCGACAGTGACGCCGCGCCCTGCCATCGGAAAAAGCGCCGTTTGATAAGAGCGGGGATCAGCATGATGAGAGTGATCAGCAGGCAGAAGGGGATATCGATCCACAGCGTGCCGCGGCTCAGGGGCAGTACGCCGCCCCGCGTCAGCGCGCACAGCGGCAGGATCAGGAGCAGGTCGATGGTATTCGCGCCGAGGATATTGCCGACGGCCAAGGAGCCGCTTTTCTTGACAACGGCGCTGATCGCGGTGACCAGCTCCGGCAGGGAGGTACCGATCGCCACCATGGTCAGCGATACGATGCGCTCGTCGATATGCAGGATATCGCGGGCAATGACAGTACCGTTGTCCACCAGCAGCCGTGAGCCGATGATGATCTCACCCGCGCCGATCACGAAGATCAGGAGATGACGGATGAGCGTATTCCTGCTGACGGCGACGTCCGACGCGAGATCCGCGCGGCGTTTCGACTTGGCTGTGCGCAGGTTCTCATATATGAAGCAGCCGAACAGGGCAAGCATACTGACACATCCGAACGGCGTCAGCCAACCCGATATCCCCGACAGCCACATAGTCAACACGGCGGCGAGCTGCAGCAGTGCCTTCGGCATCAGGCGGGCGCGGTCGATGGGCTCGGGGCGCAGAAGTACGGAAACGGACAGGATCAGCGCGGTATTTGCCGTGACGGAGCCGACAGCGTTGCCGGTCGCCATGTCGGTCTGTCCCTGCCATGCCGCCATCAGCGACACGATGATCTCCGGCAGGGTGGTCGCGAGCGATACGACCGTCGCGCCGATGATGAACGGCGGGATCCGTGAAGCCGACGCCATCCACACCGCCGCGTCAACAAAGCGGTCTCCCCCGCGGATGATGCAGATCAGACCGAGAGCGAACAGGAGAAAGATCATGATAGATGTAATAATATCACCGCACCTTGTTGAATTAGGATTTAGGAATTAGGAATTAATGGTGGGCGCCGCCCACACCTATTGATAGGAACGCGGAAATGTATCGATCGTTTCCGATAGTCCCCTTTAAAATGCGAAGCAAAATCATGTTTTATATTATGACAATTCCTAATTCCTCATTAAAAAAACCTCTGACATATCTCTATGCCAAAGGTTCCTGTTCTATTCTATTCAGTTGATGGCTTTCGATCTGTTCTCTGCCTCTTTTTGGGAGAATACACACCCGCAGTAGTTCTGGCGGTACAGGTGATATTGCTTGCTCAGCTCGATGGAGCGCTTATAGCCCTCCTTCTTCTTGAAATCGGAGCAAAGGTAGTTCACGCCGTATTCCGCCGCCAGCTTCTCCCCTATTCGGTTGAGCAGCTCGGCGTTCTTGAGCGGGCTGATGGTCAGGGTGGTCGCGAAATAATTGTAGCCGCCTTCGCGGCATAATTCGGCGGTATAGCGCAGACGCTGATCAAAGCAGATCGCGCATCGCGCGCCGCCCTCGCGGTCATCCTCCCTGCCCTTGACCGCCTGAAAAAAGTCCTCGGGGCGGTACTCGACCTCGGCAAAGCGGATGTATTCGCTCAGCCCCGCCTCCTCGACATAGCGCCGCAGCTCACTGTAACGGTAGCGATACTCGCTCTCTTCGGTAATGTTCGGATTATAGTAGGCGATCGTGATATCAAAATGGCGGTAGAGGTATTCCAGCACGTAGCTCGCGC
Source organism: uncultured Ruminococcus sp. (assembly GCA_902764715.1). Taxonomy (GTDB): domain Bacteria; phylum Bacillota; class Clostridia; order Oscillospirales; family Acutalibacteraceae; genus Ruminococcoides. Next base: position 3,015 of record CACWXE010000104.1, read on the forward strand.
ATACGGCACAGCAAACATGGAGCAGCAGCGTCGGACGGAGCCCCTCACGGGCGTTGCGCTCGATCAGCGCGTCCATTTCCTTTTGATAATTGCGTTTGTTCATAGGATTCCTTTCGGTGAACGGTTAACAGCAGATTTACAGAAAGCCTTACCTTCGGGGCGCGTGCTCCTTTATCTATGCCACTGTAACGGGCACGTGTACCTATTTCTGTGTCACCGTAACGTAATGCGAAGTCAAAATAGCCTTCCCCTCGGGGGGAAGGTGTTGACCAGCGGGAGACGGATGAGGGGACAACTCTTCCTAATGATGTTGGACTCGGTGGGGCTGTACGTTTACCGAGAATCGAGGAAATGCCGGACACTCTTTGCTAAGATGATCTATCGGGCAAGTTAGCCCCTCATCCGACCTTTTTGACACTTTGTGTCAAAAAGCCCACCTTCCCCCCCGAGGGGAAGGCTTTTTTACGCAGATCCTCTCCGATAGTCAGATAAATGGGCGCACGCGCCCCCCGAGGGGAAGGCTGTTAACCGTTAATCAGCCTATATAATTCTTTTGCGGAATTAACGATATGATCCGCGCCGGCTTCTCGGAGCTCCTTAGCACCGCGAAAGCCCCAGCTCACGCCGCATACCTTGACCCCGGCGTTATGCGCGAACACAACGTCCACGTTGCTGTCGCCGACATAGAGCGTGTCGCTCTTTTGATAGCCGCTGCGCTCAATCAGCGCCTCGAGCGATTCGGGCGAGGGCTTGCGGGGGAATTCATCCCGCTGCCCCCACGCGCTGAGGAAGGTATGACGCGGATACAATTTGGCGAGGATCTCGGGTACAAACCGATCGGGCTTGTTGGAGATCACGGCCGTGGCCGTATGATCCGCGTCCAGTCTGTCGAGTAACGCCGCTATGCCGTCATAGGCGACGGTACAGTCCGTGCAATGGTCGGCGTAGTAGGTCTGAAAGTCAGCTTTCGCTCTCACCGCGCCCTCAGGGGTATAGGCGTCCGCCATCGTGACGCGGATCAGATTGTCTACACCGTTGCCGACAAAATGACGATAATCATCCACGGGATAAGTCGGCAGGCTTTGCCGCGCCAGCGCGAAGTTCACGGCGTTGGCAAGATCGGCGAGCGTATCGGCGAGGGTGCCGTCCAGATCAAACACGACCAGTTTCATCATCGTCATTCTCCTTTGCGGGAGCGTCGGCGCTTTCACAAGCGGATTCCGGCGCTTCGGTAGGCTCCAACTCGATTGGTTCCGAAATATCGTCGGTCGCAGTTTCATCAGAAGAAGGCGTGTTCGCCCCGTAGACCTTACGGCTCATCTCCTCCAGCTCACGCGCGCGGATATCGTGCTTCTGTTCCTCAAGGTTCTGCTCATGCAGGCGCTGTTCGACGTCCTTGTTGATCTCGTCGACGTACTTCTTGTTGCGGACAAGGGTGTTCAGCTCAAAGATGCTGAACGTCGTGGTCTGTGCCAGCGGAGCCGCGGCTCCTTTTTCTTCTGAGGACACGTCCTTACTATCATCTCGGCATTCGTCGTCGGATTCATCCGCAGGCGCATCCGCATAGACGGCTTCGGGATTGTTGAGCGGATCGGGAAGGCGCTTCTTCTTGGGCTTGATCAGCTTGATCGCGATGAACGCGGTCAGGATCAGCAGCACCAGACCCGCGGAGAGATAGATGACGATGCTCATGGTCACGGGGATGTTGCCGCGGTAGCGCACGGTCGCGCAGCCGCCCTTGATCTCCATCGTGCCCTTGTTGCTGTCGGTGAACGCCGTTTCACTGCCGTCGACGGAGAGCGATACGATATTCTCGCCGCCCTCGGAGCTGACAGAGTAGTGCATCGGGCGCTCGGCGTTCTCGCTGTTGAGCATATAGCCGAGGTTGACATAGTCGGTCAGCACGGTCTTGATGCTCAGATCGAACGTACCCTTCTTCTGTTCATATGCCATAAAGTTGCCGCTGCCGAATACATTCACCAGCTGTGAGGTGATCTCGTCGGTGGTGCCCTCAAAGCTCACACGGCAAACGATGTTGCTGTCGGTCGTGTCCACGGCGACATTCCGCACGCCCTTCGCGGTAAAGTAGCTCAGCGCGTAATCCGCCGCGGCGCTGTTACCGGGCTCATACAGGAACTCAGTCGTCCTGCGAAAGCGTGAATCACCCAGACTGGCAACGGCGAAGTCGACGCCGCTGATTTGGTACTGGATGCCGTCGGGGATCCTGAGCTGTGCGGTACCGTTTTTCAGCTCGACGGTATACAGGTCATTCTCCCACGCGCCCGCGCTGATCCATCTGCCGTTTTCAAAAACGAAGCCTTCGCCGTAGGTAGTGTTCAGCGGCAGTGAGTAGGAGTAGCGGATCGTCGGGAAGCCGTCGTTCTCGCCGATGAAGGAGAAGGAATCGAGCTTCTCCTCATAGGTCAGACCCTCGGACAGCGGCGTGGAGGCGTTGTCGATGTCGCCGTAGGAGATCGCGACGCTGTCGGTATCGAGGAGCTTGGCGGTCACATCGTTCATCTTGGCGACGGTCATATCCTCATAAATGACGGTATAGACCATATCGGAGCCCTCCGCCGACCAGCCCGCGTACTTCGCGTCGGGCAGGGTATCGGCGAGGAAATACGCCTCGATCGCGTCCTTATCCTTCGTGTAAACAGCGTTGGGCAGGTTGAACGCGAAGGTGCGGTCATAGCTGCCCGATTTATGGTTCATCGTCTTGATCGAAATGCTGTTGATCGCGCTGCCGGTGCAGTCGTTGATGGCAACGGTAGACTTGGTATCATAGCTGTCGGAGCCGATCTTCACGGTGTTGGCGCTGTAATCGAACACCAGATTCTTGGTCTGTTCGGCGGCGGCGGTATCGCTGACCATCCACGCGATCAGCTCGCTGACGTCAAAATCCTCCGCCATGCGCGTGCCCTGTGTGAGCTTGGTATTCTTGCGCGACAGGAACACCGCGCTGCCGCGACCGATCAGGGAGCCGACGATCTTCTCATACTCGGCTTTGCCGGTAAACTTCATCACCAACTCAAAGTAATAGCCGTCCTCCTTGACGCCGCTGTAGCTGAACGACGCGCCGGGGATATCGGCGGTGGGATCATCCGCGAGGATCTTGTCCTTCACCGCGTCGATATCGGCTGATACGGGATAGACCGCGGTCACGGTGCGGGTGCCGCGAAAGCTCTCGTCGATCGCCAGCACGGAGCTGACAGCGACCTTCGGCTGATCACAGCCGGAAAGGCAGACACATAGGCTCAATATTAATATGAAAATCAGTAGTACAGAACATAGTTTTTTCATGGTAACCTCGTTCGTATAATTAGGAATTAGTAATTAGGAATTAGGAATGAATGGTGAGCAAGCCCACACCCATTGATAAAAGAGCGGAAACGCTTCCTTTCAAATATAATAGGAATCCGAAAGCGAAGGCTTTCCCAT
>CACWXE010000105.1 GCA_902764715.1 uncultured Ruminococcus sp.
TGCAGGATGTTGCCGTCCTCGCAGTTCTGCGGCAAGCCGTAATCCTGAGCCGCAGAAGCGGCGTCGATATCCTGCGCCGACACGGTGAAGCCGACCGAGGTCAGGCATAACGCGACCATGCACAGTACAAGCATCAAGCTGATGATTCTTTTTTTCATGTTATTCACCCTTTTCATGTTATTCATCCTATACTCAAATAATAACAAACCGACCGATAAAAGTCAACAGGTTTTTTCATCAAAACAACACCCCGCGAGGGAGGATGCATAGGTACATACGGAAACGATATCAGATCGGCTTTTTGACGGTCTTTTAGGATGACAAATAATCATAAAGGATGAAAAAATACCCCTTCCGCTCCAAAGGCGAAAGGGGAGTTGTCATTGTCTGTTATTTGATGATCTTCGCGGTGTATTTGTAAGCGAGCACACGGGTGCAGGCTTCTTTGAGCTGCGCCTCGGTGATGGTGCCGTCGTTGACCGCGGCGAGGATATCGTTATACGCGGTCGCGTAGTCGCGCACAAGGATCAGATCGTTGCCCGCGAGCACCGCCTGGACAGCGGGCTTCTTGCCGTCGGCATAAGCGGAATAGTCGGCGTCGTCGAGCACATCGGTCATGATGATACCGGAGAATCCGACCGTATCACGCAGCTCCTTGTGCAGCGAGGGTGATAGCGCCGCCGTATGGTTGGGGTCGATCTTCTGCACCACGACGTTTGACATCATCACGCAGTGAGCGCCGGCGTTCACGCCCTTCTTGAACGGCGTATAGTCCGTGTTGCGGATGGTATCGGCCTCTCGGTCGTCCATGACCGCTCCCACACCGGTGTTGGCGCTGTCGGGGATGGTGCCGTATCCGGGGAAGTGCTGTAATACGATCGACACGCCGCGGGGCTGGTCGAACTTTGCCGCGTATTCGGCAAAGGAGGAAACAGTATCGACGTCGCCGCTGATGGAACGCGAATACATGATCTGGTCAGAGGAGGTCGCGAGGTCGATAACCGGAGTGAGGTTCATATTGAAGCCTGTTTCCTTGAGCAGGAGGGTCTTGCTCTCCTCCGCCTTTTCAACGCCCTGCAGCCCGCCGATGTCAAACTCCGTCCTCGGCGCGTTGAAGTCGTATTGCTCAAAGCCCGGAAGGTCGGAGATCGTCGTATTGGGATCGCCCTCTTCCTGAGCTGCTAAGATCGGCTTTGTTTTGAGATCCTTCGCGGCGGCGGTCAGGGTCGCGGGGATCTGCTCTTTTGTCATCCCCTGAAAATTCTCTTTTGTGAACAGCATACCCGCCAGCGAATACTGCTTCATCTGCGCCGCTGCGGTAGTGGTGTCGGGACAGATGCCCATGATCAGCTGACCGACCATCTCTTCCTTTGACATAGAGGAAACATAGGTATCCGCTTGACTCTTGCCGCTCTCAAATACGTCGGAGGAGCCTACTGCCGTATCGTCGCGTTTGGCGTTCGCCTCGGTGGGCGCTTTGACGGGAGCTTTGGTTTCTTCCACCGCCTCGACCGCCTCGGTTTCTTCCGCTTTCTCGGGCTGCTTTACCTTCATATAATGAAACAGCGCGATACCGAACGCGAGAACCGCGACCAGAACCAACGCAACGGATATGATCACAAATTTTTTCATGGAGCGCCTCCTGTTACGCCGTGTCTCCCGCTTTGCGGGAAAGGGCTTTGCCGCCGCGGCGTAAGAGTAATACTGATACTGACATTTTATCACACGGCTCTGCTCTTTTCAACAATTGTTGCCAAAGTGTAATTATTTATCATGGCGGATCATGACAGCAAAACAGCTCTCCCGGTCGGGAGAGCTGTCAACGTGTTGAAATACTTTTCAATGTGTCACTTGAACGGACACATATGTCTGCCGAAGGATCATAATGAGCCGACTTTGCAGCCGGAGCGCATTATTTGAGACCTTCGGGAACTTCCGCCAGCGGCGTATAGAACACATGGAGCATCGTTTTGATCGTTTCTTCATTGGTCACGCGCATCTCGGCGTATTCGCCCTTGGTGATCGGACCCTTGAGGCTAACGTATTCGATATCCGAAGAATTGCGGAGCTTTGTCACCGCCGTTGAAGCGATATAGGTGATCTTAGCCAGATCGAGCGAAGTGTCCGAGTTGACCTTGATCTCATCATACAGCTTCGTTATCACGGAGATATCCTTCTTCGCGGCAGGTACGATCGAGCTCATGAACGCGCGGATATACTCCTGCTGGCGCTGCATACGCTCATTGTTGGAATCGAGCTTCTCCGTATCACGGTGGCGAACATAATAATCCGCCTCTTTGCCGTGCAGCGTGACCGTTTCACCTTCGTTGATGGTGCGGCCGTCGATCGGCGAGGTAAAGGTCATCGACGATACCAGCGTCACGCCGCCGATGGTATCATTGAGTGTGATCAGCGCTTTCATATTGATCGCAAAGTAGTTCTTGAGGGGCAGACCGTAGAACAGTCGGGATAACGACTTGGTCGTATTCTCGCCTCCGTGGACATCTCCGCCCGCATAGGCGTATGAAAACGCGATCTGCAGCTTTTGGGTCTCGATGAAATCGCCCTGATCGGAATACAGATCCACATCCGCCATCGTATCGCGCGATACGCCCAGTATCTTCATGGCGCCGGTCTCGGTGTCGATCGCCATGGTATAGATGGCGTCGGACATCTCCATCGCGGTATTATCGCCCGATATTCCTTCATCCACACCGATAAAAACGATGTTGATCAGGTTTTCATTCAACTCGTAGGACACACCGTTGTAGGTGATCACACGGCCGCTGTTATCCGCCTTGACGACCTGGTTGCCCTTTTCATCGGCGGCGGGCGTTGTGACCTCAAAGCCGTCATAATCGTGCATACTGCGTCGACCGATCTCTCTGAGGATCAAAAAGGTGCCCGCAAAGGCGATCATCAGCGCCAAAATGACAGAGACGGTTATGATCAAAACCTTTTTCCACGTCGGGAGATGCTTGAACTTGTGGTGATGATGGTGGCGATGTCCTTTTTTATGCTTCCTTTTCCTCTTTCTGGAAACGAAGATGTAGCCCTCGTCCGCCTGCGCCTGTTCCTCCACTGAGGCGGTCTTGGTGTTGCCCTTATGATCGGAAACATGTCTGCGGCTGTTATGCTGTTTGAATGTTTCCCTCGGGACGACATAATCAAAGGATTCATCCGGAAGGACCACGGTTTTGTCGACGTACTCACCGCTGCGGGTATCGGACGCCAGTTCGATCTCGTTCTCACCCGGCTTTGCCGTCACAGGCTCCGCCTCCGCCTTGGGGATCTCCTTCTGCGGCGCTGTGGGCTCTTGGTATGGGAGCTCATCCCTTTTGACCTTTGCGGCGCGCTTCACCTGTGCCCGATAACGACGGGGCTGATCAGTCATGTTGTCTTGTTGCTTCATCCACCAGCACCCCCTGTACCAGATATCGTGTATCCGACGGACCGCTTGTACATGTGCTCAACGTCAGGATCTTGTTATCGGTCGTGAGAGTGACGCCCTCGCGCACATTCGCGTCGATAGCATGAGGATCCAGCGTTTCATCCAGATAGCTTTGGAATACTTCGTCATTCGCGAAGTTGTTCGTGTTCAGGATGTGTCTGTCATCGTAGGTATAAGCGGAATAGATCAGATAGGTGAACACCTTGTCCTTTGTCAGGACAAAAGCAGTATTATTCTGGTCAAAGAACTCCTTGTTCCCGAAATTGTGCAGAGTAGCAAACATCGTGCCGTTGAGCATATTATGCCCGTACATCACGGTGACTCTGTCGTGCATATCGGGACTGTTCTTGATCTCGGAATAGATCGTGCCCGAGAACTGATACTGGCGATAAACATTGTGCTCCAGATAAAAGCTGTCGTCGCCGTCGGATGTACTGCGGGCAACAGGATAGTCCACAGCGGTATTCGGGATATAGATCCACGCGTAGATATCGGGATTGATCTCCATCAGCTCATCAAAGCTGGGCTGGTAGTCATTCAGCACGGCGGGCTGATGACCCCACGCCTCTGTCGCGCCTGTATAAACATCTGACTCCGTAGGCTCCGCCGTGGGTCGCTGCGTCGAGGCAGTCGTTTCATCGCGGGTGGCAGCCGTCGGAAGCACCTCGCCGTTGATGTCCGGTTGATTGAAATAGCGGATCAGGAATATCACCGCGCCGATTATGACAAGGATACAAACGCAAAGCAACGCGATCCACTGAGGCTTTTTGATTTTTTTCATAATAACTCCATTCGGGAGGGAACAAACAAGGATTCACTCCCCCCATATTAAATCAGTATATTATTATACCCCTATCTTTCTCTGTTGTCAAATCCATTTATCTATCATCTTTGACAAAAGCCGCGGGATATTTGACCCATCAACTAATCACTAAGCACTGATCACTGATCACTGACCACTGACCACTGACCACTAACCACTGACCACTGATCACTAAATAAAAAAGAGGCCGTCAAGCGACGGCCTCGAATGAACGATGATTATTCTGCTTTCTTCTTTTTGCTCAGCATGACGTTGGTCAGGATACCGAGGATCAGCGCGCACGCTACGGTGGTGACGGTGATGGTGCCGAAGGTCAGGATGAATCCGCCCACACCGGTGATCAGGATCACGGAAGCGGTGAACAGGTTGCGGTTATCGTCCAGATCGACCTTCTGGAGCATCTTCAGACCGGAAACAGCGATAAAGCCATACAGTGCGATACATACGCCGCCCATGACACAGCTCGGGATGGTGCTCAGGAAAGCGACAAACGGAGCGATGAAGGAGATGATGATCGCCTCGCACGCGGTCACGATGATCGTGCTGACGGAAGCGTTCTTGGTGATCGCGACACAGCCGATGGACTCACCGTAGGTGGTATTGGGGCAGCCGCCGAACACCGCGCCTACCATGGAGCCGATACCGTCGCCCAGCAGAGTCCTGCTCAGACCCGGATCCTCTAACAGATCATGCTCGATGATGGAGCTGAGGTTCTTATGATCGGCGATATGCTCCGCGAATACAACGAACGCGACCGGGACATACGCCGCGGCGATGGTACCGATATAGGCGCCGTTGACCTCGCCGAACGCACCGAACGCCTTGAGGAAGGAGAAGTCGGGCACCGCGATAAAGCTGGACACGCCGATCACCTTAAAGTTGTTGATCAGCGCGGAATAGTCGATGACCATCAGCGCCGCGTTGCCGGTAGCCTTACCGATAAAGTAGAAGATCGTCGCCACCAGATAGCCCGCCAAAATACCGATGATGAACGGTATCAGCCGCGCCATCTTCTTGCCGTATACGGAACACAGCATGACGACCGCCAGGGTCACCAGACCGCAGATGACCGCGACATAAGGAGAGCCGGGCTGGGTGGTTGCGGTCAGATTGCCGTTCTCATCCGGAGTCAGCGCGATGCTCTCGTTGACAGTACCGTCATCATTGACGGCAACGTAAGAAGAGGCGATCGTGCCGTCCTCATTGATGGTGCCCACCTCGACCGCCTGCACCTGTGCCATATCGACAGGAGCGGTATAATTCACCTTGCTCAGATCGCCGATCGCGTTACCGGCAAGCGAAAGACCGATGATTGCGACGATCGGGCCGATGACAACGGCGGGCATGATCTTGTTGATCCACTTGACGCCGGCAAATTTGATGATCAGCGCGATCACGACATAGACAAGTCCCGCGAGCGCCGCACCGATGATCAGACCGACATAGCCCAGCGCCGCGCTTGCCGCGCCGCTGAACGCCGCGAACATCGCGCCGAGGAAGGCGAACGAGGAGCCGAGGAAGACAGGGCTCTTTGCCTTAGTGAACAGGACATAGACCAGCGTACCGATACCCGCGCCGAACAGTGCCGCGGAGGTACTCATTCCGTTGCCGACGATCATCGGGACAGCGATGGTCGCCGCCATGATCGCCAACAGCTGCTGGAACGCAAAAACGATAAGCTGACCGAATTTGGGCTTATCCTTTACGTTGTAGATCATTTTCATTTTGGATTTCCCCCTTGAAATATATTTTAGTAGGAACGGGAAATGCCCGTCCTCGGACGATCGGTGATCGTCCCTACAAAAAGGCTTATTTGCTATACAATTTTACCGCGTTCTCTCCGTCTGTTTCCTGCAAGCGCACCGCGACCACCTCATCGAGCGAGGTGGGGATGTTCTTGCCGACGTAGTTCGGACGGATCGGCAGTTCGGTATGGCCTCTGTCGAGCAGCACACACAGCTGGACCTTGGACGGTCTGCCGAGCTTCATCACCGCCTCAAGCGCGGCGCGCGCGGTACGGGAGGTGTAGATGACGTCATCCACCAGTACCACGATCTTGTCCTCCACGCTGAAGTCGATATTGCTGCCCTTGACCTCGGGCATCTCACCGACGCGGGACAGATCGTCGCGATAGAGCGTGATATCCAACTCGCCCACCGGAACGCTCACGCCCT
>CACWXE010000106.1 GCA_902764715.1 uncultured Ruminococcus sp.
TTATTCGAACCGATAAACGCGACCGCGCCTTGGGCTTTCTGAAAAAGCAGGTCGAAGAGGGCAGGCAGTGTTATATCGTTTGCCCCCTGGTCGAAGATAGTGAGGGAGTGGATGAGCTGCAAAACGCGACCGATTACGCCGCCGAGTTGATGCTCGGACCCTTCCGCGATATCTCCGTCGGTATCCTGCACGGCAAGATGAAGCCGAAGGATAAGGAAAAGGTCATGGCGCAGTTTGCGGCTAACGAGATCTCGATTTTGGTCTCCACTACCGTGGTCGAGGTCGGCGTCGATGTGAAGAACGCCACCGTGATGATGATCGAGAACGCCGATCGATTCGGCTTGTCCACCCTCCATCAGCTGCGCGGACGCGTCGGCAGAGGGCAGTATAAGAGCTATTGCATCCTTGTGTCTGACAACAAAGGAGAGAACACGGAACAGCGCTTAGGCGTGATGTGCCGCACCAACAACGGCTTCGAGATCGCCGATATGGACTTAAAACTCCGAGGACCCGGCGATTTCTTCGGCAACCGCCAGCATGGCTTGCCGCAGTTGGATATTGCCGACTTCTCCGATACCGAGACCTTGGCGCAAAGCCAGGAGGCGGCTCAGACTTTATTGCGCTTCTCGCCCGATCTGAGCGATGGATCGCTTCGGGCGCTTCGTGCCAAAATGCGCCGTCTTTTTGCCGAAACCGAAAACACGATGAATTGATAAAAAGCGTCCGCAACTCGTTAGTGAGCTGCGGACGCTTTTGCAGGGCGGGAATTGCTCCCGCCGTTTTTTTTGACTTGATTATCCGATTTTGTGAACATCCTCAAAGACACAGATCAGTTGATTGCTGAGCTGTCTATCCACATGCAGACTGCCGAAATACCACTTTTGAAACAGCGTGTTGTGCATGACGGTATCGAGGAAAATGTTGAGATCGTTGATAGAAGCGTTGCGGTTGATCATCCGCTTGACGGAGGCGGGCGCCTCATGGGTGATGATGACGTCGAGGCGGTGCCGCTGCTCTTCGATATTGACGATAGCGTATTCCAGCTCTTCATCGGTCGGCAGTGAGGGTGAGGACTCCGCCTCATCCATCTCGGGCGGTAAGCCTCCGCCGAGTGTGAAGATCTTATACCCCTCGATCAGGTATAATTCGCCGCGGTTCAGGCAATAGATATTTTCGGCGATCTTACGCGCTGTGCCCTCGTGGAACGGTACTTCCTCGAATTCCTTGAGCCGTTCAAAATTCTCGTGAGCGCCTTCGACAAAGAGGATATCATACTTCTTCTTTGCGAGCTTTTTCAGGTTTTTTATTTCTTCTTTAGAATTATCCCAGATAAATCCGAAGTCGCCTGTGATGATCAGGCTGTCGCCCTTTTTCAGGTGACCGAGGCGTCTTTCGTTAAATACATTGATATCTCCGTGTGTATCTCCAGTAATGTATATCAAAATGTTCCCCCAAAAACTTTGTAAATTTATGAATTTTGTGATTGATATCGTCACGCAAATAGTGTAAAATAAATGTGTATACGAGATTATTTTGTTTCTTCAAAGCAATTATAACATATGTTAAAAGGAAATGCTATGAATAAAAGAGTAAAATTTTTCATTTCAGTCATATTGATTTTTGCACTATTTGTCAGCAGCTTCATCATCCCGGCTTCCTCGTTTGAAACCACGGTCGAAACATCTACCTCCGACCTCTTTTTGGTGAACCTCGATACCGATACGATCGTTTTCTCTCAAAAACCCGATACCAACTGGTACGCGGGCTCGCTTGCCGAGCTGATGACATTCCTGCTTTCCTATGAGATGATCCCCGATCTTAACACGGCGACCTTCACCGTGGATCAGACCTTTATCAGCACGCTGCCGTATTCTGACGGATGTCTGGATAAATTTGTCGGTCAAACACTGACCGCTAAAGACCTGACGGCGATCATGCTGCTGACCTCCGGCAGTGATGCCGCGTATGCGCTGGCGGACTTGTCCGCTAACAATGACAGAGACGCGTTTGTCGCCGCGATGAACGCGCGAGTTGCCGCGCTCGGAATGAAGAGTACAGCATATGTCAGCCCCGGCTTCAATAACACCAGCGCACAGCATACGACCTGTCGTGATACCTATCTTCTCTATCAGGAGGTACGAAAGAACGACTTCTTCCTTTCCGTGATGAAGAGCAGATCCTATACGCCGACAGGCTTGGGCGAGGAATACACGGTCACTGCCGAAGCGTCGATTCTGAATGAAAACAGCCCTTACTACTTCCGCTATACCAATGACGCGATGTACTCTTATACCGAAGATACCTACGAAGAGCTCGTTGCGACTACCACCTATCGCGGCAAGACCTATCTCTTTGTCGGCTTGCTCGGATTGCATCAGAGTGAGCAAAACGTGTTTGCCGACGCCCGCAAGCTGACTTCTTGGGCGTATTTGAATCTTTCCGATCATAAGATGTTCAACGCGGAGGATGCACTGTCCGATCTGACGGTCACTGCCGACTGGGGCGACTATCAGGTAGGCTTACACCCGTATAATTCCGCGTTCAAGACATTGCCGAATGAATATGATAAAGCGAAGCTGACGTATCAGTTCGATATTCCCAAAACCGTGAAAACACCTTTTCTCGCCGGACAAACGCTCGGCAGGGCAAAGCTGTTTTATGCCGGAGAAGAGATCGATGATATCGCCCTGTCCTCCAATACCGATGAAGGTCTGGGGATGCTGTCCGATTTCGGAAGATTCACCGGCTATGTTTATCGCCGTATGACGCCTCACCGCGAGATATTGGCGAAAGAATTCCCGACCGAGCCTGCTGTTCCCGTTGCACAGCCTTCTTCGGAGATGCCCGCCACAGACGCTGTCGTGCCTGCGACGGAGGCTGTCGTGCCCGCGACGGAGGGTTAAAGAATGAAACATATGATTCGATGGCTCTGTATCATGTTCGCGCTGATCGTCCTCTTTACCTGCGCTTTTTCCGCGCCGGCGGGAGCGCTCAGCTTTGAATGTGACGTAGAGCAGTATTCCGATACGCTGTTGATGATCAACCTGGATACCGATATGGAGGTCTATGCCAAGGAGGCGGACACCAAGCGCTATCCTTCCTCTTTGACCAAGATCATGACCTATATCGTCGCGGCGGAGTTTTTTGATGATTTTGATACCAAGATCCCGATCAAGCAGACCTGCATCGACAGTGTGTTGGAGCAGGGACTTTCCTGTACCGGCGTCGACTGGTATGTCGGCGATTCGCTGACGGTGGAGAATCTGTTGTACGCCTTGATGCTCCCCACCGGCGATGACGCCGCGATGGTGCTGGCGGATTACATCGGTGAGGGCAATATCCAGACCTTCGTCGATAAAATGAACAAAAAGGCGGAAGAGCTCGGGTGCACCGATACCCATTTTACCAATCCGTTCGGTACTCACGATGAGAACCATTACACGACGGCGCGCGATCTGTTCAAGATCACCAAGCACGCGATGGGGCAGCCGCTCTTTTCCAAGATCTGCAATACGTCGACCTATTACGCCAAAGAGAATGATGACGTACCGTTCATCACGAGCAACTGGCTGATCGATCCGGCACGCGGCGGTGATTATTATTATGTTTACGCGACCGGCGTCAAGAACGCGACTTCGCCTCAGGCGGGACGCTGTCTGGTGTCTACCGCGGTATACGACGGTTACTCCTATATGTGCATCGCTCTGCATGCCCCGTACGACGAGAAAAAGGAAGAGAACGAGCAGTACTGTATGTTGGAAGCCGCCAATATGTTTCGCTGGGCGTTTTTGAACCTATCCTTTGTCACTCCGGTGACCAAGGATACGCCTGTTTGTGAGCAAAAGATCGACCATGCGTGGGATACCAAGAGCATCCTTCTGGTGCCTCAGACCGACTGTAATGTCATCCTGCCGCAGGGCTATTCGGAGGGTGACGTCAAGATCACGCCCGACAGCACCGATCCCGTCAGCGCGCCGATCAAAAAGGGCGACATCATCACGACCGCTACCGTATACTATAAGAACGAGCCGTTTACGCAGATCAATCTGGTGTCGAACGATGACGTCGGCGTCAGCCCGATCCTGTATACGACTGACGCGATAAGAGGCGTGTTGACCTCTCCGTGGTTTTTGATCGCGGTCGGACTGGTCGTTATCCTCTTCATCATCTATGTTTCGGTTTCTTCCTCTTACGCGAAGAAGCGTAAACGCGATCATAAGAAAACTAAAATCAAGTAAGCAGATCGGCGCTCAAACGCGCCGGTCTTTTGTTATGGCTGTGACGCGATCGGTATAATTTACAAAACCTTAACTTGACAGTGCTCGATCCTTCATATACAATATATGGTAGCCGTAATAGCTTTTATCGATGAATACTGACTTGTATCGCTGAGAACGCTGTTGTTGACGCGATATGGTTTGTTATAAGGAGTATGATTATGAAAACCAAACTTGCATGGATCCCGTTTGTACCGCTCTTTCTGGCGGCAGGTTTTCTGAAACTCGCTCAGGGTTTTATGCCGGACGGAGGTCTGATGGGATTAAGCTCGCTGCAGCTGGATTATTGTTATATCGGCGCCTGCGTACTGATCTTTTTGTTCACCTTGCTGTTTGTCCTTTTGGATAAAAAAATCGCGCAGTATTATCTGCCGAATAAGAATTTCCCCGCGGGACTGACCGGCATCGTGTTGTCGCTGCTGCTGGCGGCTGACGGCGGTTTCACCATTTTTCAGGTGTTCAGCTCGGGCAAGATCTCCGTATTAGAGATCCTCGGAGCGGTGTTGTCGCTTTTATCCGCTGTGGTATTCATCGTTCTCGGTTTGAATCATTCTTTCCGCTATAAGGAAGGAAAGAGCTTATCATTGATCAACGTGATCCCCGCGATCTTCTTCGGCGTCAGGATGATCCTCAGCTTTGTACAGTTCACGACGATCTCGATCCGCTTGGCGGATGTCAGTTCTTTGATCTGCTATGTCTTCGCGACATTGTTCTTCTTCAATTACGCGGTCGTATTGTCACAGATCAAGACCAAAAACGCGCTGAAATCCTGCTTTGTTTTCGGCTTGCCCGCTGTTGCGGCATTGATCCCGTATGGGATATACCATCTGGTGTTCCGATTCGATTCCGAGTTGATACTCAAAAACGCGCAGCCTCTCGAGATGCTGTTGCTCGGTCTGTATATTCTGTTTGTATTGATCGAAATAACCATGTTCGTTCGTGAAAAAGAGGAAGTCACACTGATCGAGGAGGAAGAAGCGCCGGTTGTTAATGTCGCTGCCGAGAAAGTCGAGGGCTTTATCGCCAGCAACTCCGGCGAGGATGAAAACGACAGCGTCGATGATACATCCTATCTCGAGAATCGTGATACCGAGGATTTTCTGTATCAGGACACGCGCCAGATCAACGATAATCCCGAGGACAATGATGAAACGAAGAATGATGTGGAAAACTATCTGACCGAGATCCAGAAAGATAACGATGAAGATGACGACAGATCGAAGAATTATGAAGAACGTCTGGATGAGATCGATAAATTGATTCTGGATATCACCAGTAAAACCGATTGATCATATTGATTATTTGAAAGGAGGATGATAGCATGAAAAAGCTGTGGTGTTGTATCATGGTTTGTATGATGCTGTTTACTTCCTTTTTTGCTTTTCCGGTGCATGCGGCGCATGAGGATTTTGACGTCCAGTCCGGCGTGCTGATCAAATACAACGGCAGCGACGCCGACGTGACCGTTCCCGCTCACATTACCGCGATCGGAAATGAGGCGTTCACCGGTAATACCAAGGTGCAGAGTGTCAGATTGAATGACACGATCCGAGTGATAGGGGACAGGGCTTTCTATGGCTGTTCCTCTTTACATAGTGTTACGCAGGGCGATAACATCACCGAGGTCGGCGATCTCGCCTTTTACGGCACGCCTTATCTGGATAACTCCGGCGATAAATATGTGATGCTCGGCAGTGTGCTGCTCTGGTATAACGGCACCTCCGACGGCGTCACGATCCCTTCTCGCTGTACATCGGTCGCTTCCTATGCCTTCGCGCGCTGTGAATACCTCAAATCTTTCACTGCGTATGATGGCTTGACCAACATCGGGACGGGCGCGTTTTACGGCTGCTCCAAGCTCGAATCCGTGAACCTTCCTTCGACGCTCAGCGCGGTCGGCGCCTATGCGTTCGACGGTACGCCGTACCTGAAGAACGCGGGTGAATATGCTGTCGCGGGTGACGGAGTACTGCTGCGTTATCAGGGATCGGATATCGAGATCGAGCTCCCCGACACGATCAAGCGGATCGCCTCACATGCGTTTGTCAGCTCCAAGCTTAGATCCGTTACGATCCCCGAGAGTGTTTACGCGATCGACGCTTATGCCTTT
>CACWXE010000107.1 GCA_902764715.1 uncultured Ruminococcus sp.
CGGACAGAGCGTTGGGAGCCCATACGCGGAACATGGTTCCCTGTACGCCGTCGATCCAAAAATCATGGGCGCCGAGGAAATCATAGATGCGTACCGCGTCACCGCCATGGAACAAATCAAGAGGCAATCTTTCGTCGTTTAAAACATAATTCATAATCTGACTCTCCTTTATAAAAAGAATTAGTACATAAATATACAACTCTATAATACCAGACCTTTTTGACAATTTCAAGTAAAAACGGAAATTATACTCCAAAGATTTAGTGCAGTTTTTATAAAAATTGCCTATTCAGTTGGCATTATAGACAATGAATTTCAAATTATTTATTTAGGATGTACAAATCAAGGGCACTGATTCGACGATAATAAAGGAAGCAATATAGATAGCATGACCTGATCGTTGATAGAGTGAAAAGAATGATTAGACCGAGGATCAAACTGTTATGCCGAAAAGATGTAAGCCATACTTTGCGAACCTGATCGGGTTTATTTTTCTTTTATCTCAATTACCACTTGACATTTGAGGGGGGTTATATTATTATAGATCATGGTATGATATTAGTATAAGTATAACTGGTATTATGCCCTGAACCCGTTTTACGCGGTTCATCCCTTTTTTATTAGACTCTCTTAGAGAGCCGTTATATATAGATATTTTACCCTATTACCATTTTACCCGCGTTATGTTACCCGCGTTATGCTTTGACATATATTTCATATTATTATAAGTGACATTATATTAAAAGTGACATTTGCGGAAAACCTCTTTATCTGTCTTTGACAGTGGTGATACAAAACTGAATATCTGAGTAACGGCACCGTGAGTTGAGTTTGATTAGGAAGAATCAAATCAAGGAGGTGTCATGTATGACTGTTTTAGGCATCATCCTCATAGTGGTCGCCCTGATCCTCGGTCTCGGTATCGGCGTCGCCATCGGCAACGCGTACCGAAAGAAGGTCGCGGAGGCGGAGATCGGCAGCGCTGAGCAGGAAGCGAAGCGCATCGTAACCGAAGCTATGAAGACTGCCGAAGCAAAGAAAAAGGAAGCTGTCCTTGAAGGTAAGGATGAGATCCATCGCCTCAGAAATGAGAACGATAAGGAGATCGCCGACCGACGCAAGGAGGTACAGCGCCAGGAGCGCCGTATCCAGCAAAAAGAAGAGACTCTTGACCGAAAGATCGACAATGTCGAGAAAAAGGAAGAAAGAGCAAACAAAAAAATCAAAGAAGCCGAGGGTCGACTCGCCGAGGCGGAAACAATCAAGAAGAGTCAGTTTGAAATGCTCGAGAGGATCTCGGGCTACACCGTAGATCAGGCGAAGACCTATCTGCTCGATCAGCTCGAGGGTGAGCTGGGCAGAGAGAAATCGCTCAAGATCATGGAGTATGAGCAGCAGCTCAAGGATGAATCCGACAAGCGTGCCCGCAACATCATCTCCCTCGCGATCCAGCGCTGCGCTGCCGATCAGGTGGCTGAGGCGACCGTGTCGGTCGTCGCGCTGCCGAATGACGAGATGAAGGGTCGCATCATCGGTCGTGAAGGCCGCAATATCCGCGCCATTGAAACGATGACCGGCTGTGACCTGATCATCGACGATACGCCCGAGGCGATCACCATTTCCTGCTTTGAGCCGGTTCGCCGCGAGATCGCTCGCGTCGCGCTCGAAAAGCTCATCTCCGACGGCCGTATCCATCCCGCGAGAGTCGAGGAAATGGTCGAGAAGGCTCGCCGTGAGGTTGAGGCAAGCATCAAGCAGGCTGGTGAACGCGCGGTGCTCGACGCCGGTGTACACGGACTGCATCCCGAGCTCGTCAAGATCCTCGGTCGTCTGAAATACCGTACCAGCTACGGTCAGAATGTGTTGATGCATTCCCTCGAGGTTTGTTATATCTCCGGCATGATCGCCTCTGAGCTCGGTCTCGATCCGACCGTGAGCAAGAGAGCCGGTCTGCTGCATGATATCGGTAAGGCGCTCGATCATGAGATCGAAGGCAGCCACGTCGAGATCGGCGTCGATATCGCCCGTAAGTATAAGGAGAGCGACGCGGTCATCCACGCGATCCAGGCTCACCACGGCGATGTCGAGGCAAAGACGGTCGTCGCTTGTATCGTACAGGCGGCTGACGCGATCTCAGCGGCTCGTCCCGGCGCGCGCCGCGAGAATCTGGAGAATTACATCAAGCGTCTGCAGAAGCTCGAAGAGGTTGCGTCCTCCTTCAAGGGCGTCGAAACCTCTTACGCGATTCAGGCGGGTCGAGAGATCCGTATCATGGTCAAGCCCGAGCAGGTCAAGGATGACGCGATGCCCGCTCTTGCGAGAGATATCTGCAAGAAGATCGAAGATGAACTCGAGTATCCGGGTCAGATCAAGGTCAACATCATCCGCGAATCCCGCGCTGTCGGCTACGCTAAGTAAGCAACAAGCTGTTGCATCCGTTCCCGCCTTTTGCAAGGTTACGGTTTGCCTGACCTTCATGAACGGCGGTTGGAAAAAGACCAATCATACACAACAAGAAAAGCACTGCTTCGGCAGTGCTTTTTTTACTGAAACAAGGCTGTCAGGATACAGCATTTTGTGACGGTTTTGATCGGATGGTGATCCTATACAATTAATAATGTTGTTTTTTCTGTGACGTCATTGTGAAGGCTTGTCTAAATCTTTCCCGGAGCATAGCTCCATCAGCGGATATTCCTTTTGCATCATGACGCAGATATCGAAGGCGGGATCGTCCTCACCGCAAATACACCGCAGCTTCATCCCTTGGTGGTGCTGACAGATTCGCGCCGCCGATCGGATGCGCGCCTCCGCGTTCTCTGTACTGAGCTCCTTTAATACCAGCGTTGTTTCGTGATCGCCGTGATAGCAATGATCGAGCAGTGATGTGATCAACGCGCAAATGCCGATGATCGCGAAAAAGATCAGAATGATCATACAAAGAATGTACATATGGTTTCACCTCGTTATATCATATCGGAATCGTCCGCTTTTGTGCATAGCGCGGCGTGATTTGCCGATAATAATCATGTCGGATCGCCGACAAATAATATTGAGGTGAAAATGATGTTGAACGAAACACAAATGAACCATTGTATCCATTGCAGTGTCAAGGACTGCAAGTATCACTGCGGTGACGAGAACTACTGCTCGCTCGACAGTATTCAGGTCGCTTCTCATGAGAAGAACCCGACCGACGAGAAGTGCGTCGACTGCCGCTCCTTTGAGTGTAAGAGTAATCACTCCATGTTCTGATTCATCCCTTCGGGGATGATACATAGGTCAGTGATTAGTGGTTAGTGGTTAGTGGTTAGTGATTTGCTCCCGATAAGGGAGCTTTTTCACGTTTTGTCATCTTTTCGCATAGTATACAACGTATTCTGTGGTGAGGTGAGTGTATGAAGATCGCGGTATTCGGCGGCGATAAACGGATGTTGTTCGCGGCTAAGGCGTTTGACGATGACGGACACGAGGTGCTGTTGACGGGCTTTGATTCTCTTTTGAGCCTGTGCGGGATCCGTGTCTGCACGGTGCGGGAGGCGGCAACGGAATGTGATATCGCTGTACTGCCGGTGCGACCCGTAACAGACGGCAAGCTGTTCGCGCCGTTTGCAAAGCATCCGATCAGTATCGCGGGTACGATAGACAGAATAGGGAAGAAGCCTCTTTTCAGCGGCGGCGCTCTTTTGCTCAAGCCGTATGACGCGGGAGAGATCTATGATTACACCGCCGACGAGATCTTCACCCTGCGCAATGCCGAGTTGACCGCCGAGGGTGCGATCGGGCTGATCCTGAACGAGTATGAGGGCGCTGTATACGGCGCAGAAGTGTTGGTCACGGGCTACGGTCGGATCGGCAAGGTGCTGTCCGGCTATCTTCGGATGATGGGCGCAAAGGTGATGGTTGCGGCGCGTAATCCCGCCGATCGTGATATGATCATTTGCAGGGGGATGACCGCCGCGGATTATCCCGAGATCAACTGGCATCGTTATCAGGTGATCGTCAACACCGTGCCCGCCGAGGTGATCGACAGGGACGCGATCGCTCAAATGAGGGAGGATGTATTCATCATCGATCTCGCCTCCGTGCCGGGCGGCGTTGATTTCAGCGCGGCAAAGGACAGGGAGCTTACCTGCGTCCACGCGCTGGCGTTACCGGGCAAAACGTCGCCTCTCACCGCGGGAATCATCATCAAAGATACCATTATGAATATACTCAAACGAGAGGAGCTTCTCGGATAAAGGAGGAAAACGGTGGAAAAGATCAAACTGGGCTATGCTTTGACCGGCTCCTTTTGCACCTTGGATAAAAGCATCAAAGAAATGGCGCGGCTCGTATCACAGGATTATGACGTCCTGCCGATCATGTCGGAAAACGCTTATACGGTGTCTACACGCTTCGGAAAAGCGCATGACATCGTGACGCGGGTCGAAAATATCACGCAAAAGAGCGTGATCCATACCGTCAGCGGCGCCGAGCCGATCGGACCGCGCGGAATGTGCGATATCCTGCTGGTCGCGCCGTGTACCGGCAACACGCTGTCAAAAATCGCGCTGGGCATCACCGACACGCCTGTCACCATGGCGGTCAAATCTCAGCTGAGGATCGGCGCTCCGGTGGTGCTGTGTGTCGCGAGCAACGACGCTCTCGGCGCGTCGGCAGAGAACGTCGGCAGGCTGCTCAACCGCAAAAACGTGTACTTTGTACCGTTCTCACAGGACGATCCGTTCAAGAAACCGAATTCGCTGGTAGCGCACTTCGATCTGATCCCGCAGAGCCTTGAAAAAGCGCTCAAAGGACAGCAGCTCCAGCCGATATTCGCGTCATAACTGCCGCCGCAAAGTCTGTGACAATAAATGCAGGAGCCGCGGCGATCTCTAATAAATCATGATACCGGGCAGAGAAGGTGAAACTTTTCTGCCCTTTTTTATTGAAATGCGGGAACATTTATGGTAGAATTACAAATTAGAGAATTATTTGGATAATTCTGATTACGAATTATCCTCATCAAGTAGGAGAAAACCATGAAGTATTGTAAAACCTGTAAACAGCTGTGTTTCGGTGAAGCGTTGCCGTTTGACGGCTGTAAGCATAAGCTCAGGGAGATCGAGGACATCAACGAGCCCGTCCGTCTGTGTGTCGCGGGCGGTACGGAACGCGCGATGCTGACCGGTATGCTCAAGGACGCGAATATTCCCTATATAGAGGAGCCTGTTTATCCGCAGGGCGTCGCGAATGAGATCGTCACCGGCTATGACGTCAAGCTGTCTAATATCTCGATCGTAGTTCCTTTTTCCGCACTGCCCAAGGCGGTCGAACTGCTCGGCACCATTGAAACGCTGCCTCATGATCTCGAGCCGCATATGGATGAGATCACGGCGCGGATCGAACGACTCAAAGCGGATAGGGAAGAAGCCGAGTCTATGAGCCCCGCGCTGCGCACCACCGTCAAGGTGCTTTCCGCACTGGCGTTTCTGGCGCTGATCGCGCTGGCGGTGTTCGGTGTCGACGCGATCACAGGCTGGATTAAGAGCTTGTTCTAAATCAGGGCTCCTTTTGGGAAAAGGAGCTGTCGAGGCGATGAGCCGAGACTGAGGAATTGTATTAATGGAGCAGGTGATTAAACCTGCGACCAACTATATAAAATGTCTTTCGTTGTTGACGTTTTACACTATCACTTGGAGGTTAATGATATGAAAATCGATACTAAATGCGTACAGGCAGGCTATGAGCCGAAGAACGGTGAACCCCGTGTTCTCCCGATCGCTCAGAGCACGACCTTTGTTTATGACAGCGCCGAGACCATGGGTAAGCTGTTTGACTTAGAAGCGGAGGGCTGTTTCTACACCCGTCTGGCGAATCCCACACTCAACACCGTCGCGAGCAAGATTGCCGCGCTCGAAGGCGGCGTCGGCGCGATGCTGACTGCCTCCGGACAGGCGGCGTCCCTGATCAGCATCACCAATATCGCGAAGGCGGGCGATCACATCATCGCTTCCGCCGCGATCTACGGCGGTACGTTCAACCTGTTCAACAAGACCCTGCGTGATCTCGGTATCGCCTTCGATTTTGTCAGCCCCGTGATCACTACCGAAGAGCTTGACAAGATGTTCCAGCCCAATACCAAGGCGGTATTCATCGAGACCGTCACCAATCCCTCTCTGGATGTTGTCGATATTGAAATGTTCGCCAAGGTCGCTCACGCGCATCACGTGCCGCTGATCGTGGACAACACCTTCGCGACCCCGATCAACTGCCGTCCCTTTGAGTGGGGCGCCGATATCGTCGTTCACTCTACCTCCAAGTACATGGACGGTCATGCCGTCGCGCTGGGC
>CACWXE010000108.1 GCA_902764715.1 uncultured Ruminococcus sp.
AATCGTGCTCTCAATGTTGCCCGAGAACATGGATATGATCGCGGCGGAAATGAGAATCAGCACCAGCAAGTCCGCAATCTGGCTGAGGAATACCTGAAAGACGGATTTCTTTTTGCCCTCCGCGAGCACGTTCTTTCCGTCTCTTTTCAGCCGTTCCTCCGCCTGTTCGGAGCTGAGTCCGTCTGTCGTGACGCCGAGCTGTTCGAGCACCTCGGCGTTTGTTTTCTGATACCATTCTGACATACAATAACCTCCTGATAAAAAACAAAAGACCTTTATTGTGCATGTAAATCCATACGCAATAAAAGTCTCGTTCTTTCAGATATATCCGATACCGCGAGCGGTATGAGATTGACGAAATATATCACGGCTGTTGCCGCGAACTACTCCCCTTTAAGCATTTTTATTGTATCATACCTCAATATCGTTGTCAATCGTTTTTTGTTTTTCTTTTTTCGGTTTGCTGTTGTAGCCGAGGATAATTCCCACAAAAACGCAGAGCGCTCCGCCTGCTCCCGCAAGCACTGCAAGCTCGGTTTTTTTGAACAAATACGCCAATGCAATCGCGCCCATCGCGCACGCCGTGCCGACCAGAGCCAACACAAAGGCGGCGACAAACAGTCCGTTCATTTTCTTCATGCCAAATCCTCCCACGCGTTTGCGATCGCCGCGAAATCCTCGAGCCTCAGCGCCTCGGCACGGGTATTTTGCGGCACGCCTGCCCGTTCCAGAATTGCGAGAACCTTTTCCTTGCCCATCCCGAGTCCCGCGCTGAGGGAATTGGCTATCACCTTTCTGCGCTGACCGAACGACGCTTTGACTACCGCAAAGAATTTTTCCTTGTCCGCGTCGACAGGCGGCTTTTCCCTCACATTCAAGCGAATCACCGCCGAATCCACCTTGGGCGCGGGCATGAACGACCCCGCCGACACATGGAACAACAGCTCGGGATCGCAGTAATAGCACACCGCCGCCGTAATGG
This sequence comes from uncultured Ruminococcus sp., assembly GCA_902764715.1. Taxonomy (GTDB): domain Bacteria; phylum Bacillota; class Clostridia; order Oscillospirales; family Acutalibacteraceae; genus Ruminococcoides. The sequence goes on from CACWXE010000108.1 coordinate 983, forward strand.
CGGAGCTGTCGCGCGTACCCGGATGCGCGCATAACCGCACCGCCGCTTCCTTTTGCACCATCACCGTGATCGTGCTAATCGGCAGCTTGTCCTCGAGCAGCTTCATGATCACGGGAGAGGTGATATAATACGGCAGGTTGGCGCATACGACCACCTCCATGCCGTCGAATTCTTCTTCAATCAGGCGATGCAGATCCAGCTCCAGCACATCGGCGTTGACGACCTTGAGGTTATCGAATTCGCCTAAGGTCTCGTCCAATACGGGGAGCAGGCGCTTGTCCAGCTCGACCGCGACGACCTTATCCGCTCTTTGTAACAGCTCTCTTGTCAGCACACCGATACCGGGACCGATCTCGATCACGCCGACGCGATGCCTCCCTTTGGTAAAGGGAGGTGGGTTCGTCTTTGACGAACTCGGAGGGATTGTTTCATTGCTTGAACCGGACGTTTGCGTCCGGTGAGTAACCTTCACGCTTTCTACCGCGGCGTCTGCCATGCGGGGGCACACCGAGGGGTTGATCAGGAAATTCTGACCCAACGCCTTGGAAAAGGTAAACCCGTGACGGCTGAGCACCTCGCGTATCACATTTATATCTGTAAGTCTTTCCATGCGAGTGTACGCAATCCTTTCGGATACTTATTCTTTAAATGACCGTTGACCGCCTTGCCCAGTCCCAGCGTTACGCCGTTAACCGTCGCAACGCCCCAGCCGTTGATCCAGTTGTCGATCTCCAGCTCCTCGCCGCTGATATATCGCGCGGCGGCGACGTCCTCACAGCTCATGATCAGCCTTTGCTTGAAGTCATAGGGTGTCAGCGAGGTCGCGAGGTTATGATGCGGCTCGATCCGATTCTTTTTGAAGTCGCCCAGCTTTACGCCCGCGCGCAGGATGTTCATCCCATCTAAATCGGGCAGCAGCTCGACGTCGGGCAGGTTCAGGATACGTTCGTCGATCACATGATAGTGCCTGAAATACGGGTTGCGCAGTATATCGCAGATGAATTTCTCGATCTCGATGCGCTCCTCACGAGGCGGCTCAAAATAGGTGAACATCTTTCCTTTATAGTTCTTTCCCTTGAGCTTGCGGAACTTGGCGACAAAATGTCCCTCGCCTCCGTGGAACGGATAGATGCGGATCGCGTGCTCCAGCGTCGGCGTGCCGAAGCGACAGCCTGTGTCGATCAACTCAAACTCGGGGTGCTCGCTGAGAAAATGCTGTACCACACCCTCGTTTTCTTCCGGAGAGAAGGTGCAAGTGGAATAGACCATCACACCCCCGGGCTTGACCGCCGCGGCGGCGGAGTGGATAATCGCCTTCTGGCGTTCGGCGCAGGAAAGACTGTGCTCCACCGACCACTCATAGATCGCCTCTTTGTCCTTGCGGAACATCCCCTCGCCCGAACAGGGAGCGTCGACCAGTACCTTGTCGAAAAAGCCCTCCAACCGATCACACAGCACATCGGGCTTCATGTTGGATACCACGGCGTTCTTGACGCCCATGCGCTCGATATTCGATAAAAGGATATGCGCGCGCGGACGGACGATCTCATTCGCCCACAAAAGTCCCGTGCCGTTCAGATCGGCGGCGATCTGGGTGCTTTTACCGCCGGGCGCGGCACACAGATCGAGCACCTTATCACCCGGCTCGACATGCAGCGCCGTCACAGCGGACATTGCCGAAGGCTCCTGCACATAGAAAGCGCCCGCGTGATGCAGAGGATGCTTGCCGAGCTTTTCGACGTCCACATAATATCCCGTCGGTGCAAAGGGCACCTGATCCCCCGCAAAGGGCAGCAGCGGCAGCAGCTCCTCGGGCTGGATCTTGAGCGTATTGACGCGGATCGCCTTGTATGCCGGCTTGTCCACCGTTTCCAGAAAACGGTCGCAATCCTCTCCGAGGACGGTTTTCATCCGTTCAAAATAATCATTCATTTTCATAATAAATCGCCTCTTTTCGGGGATAATAAGGATGTGTATAAAGGAGGTGTCAACATGAGCAAATCGAAGAAGAACGCGAAGGACAGCGCTCAGAACAACACGCAGAACACCACAAACAACATGAGCTACGCAACCGATAAAAAGTCCGAAAACACCACCGACTGCAAAGAGAATCGTTCCGAGAACAAGAACGAAAGCAATTGTCAGTGAGTGAGAGGGGCATGGTTTAACCCATGCCTTACATAGAGGCTCCCTTTGGTAAAGGGAGCTGTCCCCTAATGGGGACTGTGGGATTGCATTAATTGATCGACCAAAGGGAGAAACGCTAATATCTCGGGAGGAGCAGATACGTGTATCACGCCCTCCCCCCTACAATTCAAATCAGTAGCCTAATTCCTCGCCGACGAAGATGACCTTCAATCTGTCCTTGTGCCGCTGACGCGCGGAGATCACATAGTTACAGCAGATGCGCTCGGGACTCATACAGCCGTCGCACATGTAAGAAGCGTCACTGCCCATTGCGAGACACTCGCCCTCTTTCGCGCAGTAGGTCTGACAATTCAGACGCTTGGTATTCTGCGGCGCGGCAACGCTCTTGAGGCGCATGACCGCCTCATCCAGATCCTTGACGAGCTTGTTGCAGCCACAGATAAAGATGACCTGCTTGGGACCGTAGAGGATCGCGGATACGCGGTTGGAGTTGCCATCGACATTGTACAGCAGGCCGCTTTCGGTAACAGCGTTGGCGCTTGCCAGATAGGTATCGGCAAAATATGCCTTGCGATAGATCTCCTCGACCTCCTCGGGCGACTGCGCCTTGGAGCGGTCGAGATAATTGTAGTCGCCGCTGTTGAGCATATCGATCACGCCGCATTCACGCAGCGTGACGGAACCGCCGTGGGTGACGGTCTCACCCTCGTTCATCAGGGTCTTGAGCAGCGGAACGACCTCTTCCTTGGTCTCGACATAGTATGCCGCCATCTGGTTGGCGCGCAGTCTGTCCATTGTTTTTTCGATTCTCTTCATCATTTTTTCTTCCATGATTTTTCCTCCGTCAAATGATACAGCAAAGCCGTGTGTTACCTTGTATTATAACACACGGCTGTTTTCACTGCAACAAAAAATTCATCCTACAGATCCACAAACGGCACGCCTAAAATCTGCGCGATACTCTGCGCCAGATTCCTGCCGATCGCGCCGATGTTCTCCTGGATCCATTCCGCGTCGGCGAGGTTATCATGATAGGCGGTCTCGATCAGCACGGCGGGCGCTTTGGTACGCCGAAGCTCCGCGAGCGTTGCGGACGCGACCGTTTTAATCCTGTCGGGCAGCGGATAGATATCGCGGAAATTTTCGGCGATGATCTCGGCGGCGCGTTTTCCTTTGGCGCTTGTCGGATAATAATAAACGTCCGTCCCGCGGACGGTACCGCTGTTCTGTGAACCGGCGGCGTTGGAATGGATCGCCAGATGCAGATCATAGTTCCCGGCGTTGCTCTGCGCGATCGCCTGACCGAGCGTTTGGCTCGGCGAATTGCGCGAGAAGGATATCCCCGACGCGCGCAGATACGGCTCGATCGCGTCGGCGACCAGATTCATATAATACTCCTCACTCCCGCCGTTGACATACGGGTTCCATTCCTGCAGTGACGGGCTCAAAAATACGGATGGCATAGCATCAACTCCTTCAAAAATCCATCTCCCCCAAAGGAGGAACCACGGGGGATCATTCCCACAAAAATAATATGGATGAAAACTGCGGATTATTCCAATTTAGAAATTTATTCTTGTCATAATATGTTATCATTTTTACAACCATTTTAATCAATTAAATCACTAAAGGAGGAAATGATTATGACAAAATGGGTTTGCCCTGTATGCGGCTATGTTCACGAGGGAGATACTCCCCCCGAGAAGTGCCCGGTCTGTAAAGTACCCGGCGAAAAATTCAACAAGCTTGACGACAACGCCGGCTTTGCCTGCGAGCATGTAGTCGGTATCGCAAAGGACGTTGCCGAGGACATCAAGGCTGATCTGCGCTCCAACTTTGAAGGCGAATGCAGCGAGGTCGGTATGTATCTGGCGATGGCGAGAGTTGCTGACAGAGAGGGTTATCCCGAGGTAAGTGCCGCTTTCACCAAGTACGCGTTTGAAGAGGCGGAGCATGCCGCGAAGTTCGCGGAGCTGCTCGGCGAAGTGCTGACCGACAGCACCAAGAAGAACCTTGAGCTGCGTGTCGAGGCTGAGACAGGCGCTTGCGCCGGTAAGCTCGATCTCGCTAAGCGCGCGAAGGCTGCCGATCTCGACGCAATCCATGACACCGTACACGAAATGGCGAAGGATGAGGCAAGACACGGCGCCGGATTCAAGGGTCTGCTTCAGAGATACTTCGGCTGATTTCAATTTAATTATTTACTTAAAAGGAGAGTATTATTATGCAAGAAATGCCAAACAGAGGAAAACACATCGCTATGTTCGTTTTCACATGGATCTTATTTACAATCTGCGGCTTTTTCTCGATCGGCGCTTTCGTCACGATGAACAAAGCAATCAACGCAGGCGACGTCGAGCAAGCTAACCTCAGCGCGAATAAGGTACGTAAGGTATTCTGGGTCAGCCTGATCCTCTGTATCGTATTCGTAGTCTTATACATCGTTTTGATCACAGCAGGCGTCATCGCGGCGAGCCGCTAACGATCAAACGACAGCAGACAATGATTCATTTGAGTTGCGTACTCAGCCGTCAGGCGTGAATGAATCAGTGATTACTTGAAAAATAAAGGAAACAGTGGTATAATACATACCAATCAAATAAACGGGCAACAGTCCAATATTCAAAGAAAGGTGAATCTTATGAAAAACGTAAACACAATTATTGATGATGTAGTAGAAAACGCAAAAGCTGCGGCATCTGCTGTTTCAAAGCAGGCGGCAAAGATCTACGACGCTTCAAAGCATAGAATTTCCGCCGAGACGATCAAACGCGCTATCGGCAAAAAGCTCATCGAGCTTGGCAAGCTGACCTACAAGGCAACCACTCAGAATGAAGATCTTGCCGAGGAGATCGCGAAGGTCGTTCAGGAGATCACCGAGCTCAAGCAGAATCTTGCTATCGTAAAAGAGCATATCGCTTCTATCAAAAATCAGAAGATCTGCCCCGAGTGCGAAAACAAGGTAACAAAGGTGTCAAGCTTCTGCAATATCTGCGGTCATAAGTTCGAAGATGAACCCGAAGAAGAGATAGCAGAGCCGGAAGTAGTTGAGGCAGAGCCTGTTGAAGAGGTAAAGGAAAAGACCGACGAGATCGTTGCGGCGGCAGAGGAAGCGGTTGAAGAGATCGCCGTTGACGCAAAGGAATCGGTTGAAAAGGCGGACGCCGAGGAAGCTGCCGAGTAATATAATTTTTCAGGTGATCGATTTTGGTAAAACAATATAACGCGGTGAAAAACTTTGACAAGGACGTTTCACAGTCCTTTGTCAAAGGCGCCGCAATACTGACGGTCAGCATGGTGATCGTCAAAGTGTTCGGAATGCTCGACAAGGTCATTCTCGAACGGATTTTTTCCACATACGGCGACGCTTCCTTCGGAATGGGTCTTTACGCCAACGCCTTCGAGCTTTTCGTAGTTATCTTCACGGTGGCTACCGGAGGTCTGCCCATCGCTATTTCGCGTCTTGTTTCCCAGAATATGACGCAAAAGCGCTATAAGGACGTGCGCTTGATACATAAGCTTTCCGTGCCGTTTTTCGCTATCGTCGGACTTGTGTGCTTTCTTATTATAGTAGGCGCCAGCGTTCCGTACACGAAGTTTGTCATCCGCTCGCCTTACGCCGTTTATGCCATGGTGTGCCTTGCTCCCACGGTGTTCTTCGGATGCATAGCGTCCGCTTACCGCGGATATTTTGAAGGTCAGCGCAATATGACCCCCACGGCTATCTCGGAGATAATCGAGGCGGTCGTAAAGCTCGTATTGGGA
>CACWXE010000109.1 GCA_902764715.1 uncultured Ruminococcus sp.
CAAAAAAGAGCCCATCCTCGCGGATGGGCTCTCAGACTGTAGAAAAACCTATCAAAGCCTTCCTTTGGGAAAGGAAGGTGCCTCCGCAAGGAGGCGGATGAATTGTATCAATTGTTTGAGCAAAGCGAGTTACCATAAGAATAGTGTTGATCAAGCCTTGATAATTAGTAAGTTTCTCCCTTTGGTCGATCAATTTATGCAATTCCTCAGTCGCCAACGGGCGACAGCTCCTTTTACCAAAAGGAGCCTTAGAAAAAAGTCTGCTCATATTATATCGATACTTTTTCGACAAGCTGAGAGCCCATCCTCGCGGATGGGCTCCAATCATTTGTTATCAGTTTTCAAGATCAGGGTTGTAGTTGTAATACTTACACCAGTCGCCGTTGTTCTTGCCTACCAGATCATCCTGGATAACGACCCAGATCTCGGGATAATCGTCATACGAAATACCGATATTCTGACCGTCGACTACGCCGTAGTCCTTGGTCTGCGGGGTGCCGTTATTGCTGATGATGAAGTAGTAGTTCAGACCGCCGGGGATCGGGAAGGTCACATCATACCAACCGTTTTCATCGGGATTCGTCAGCAGTAAGCCGGGCCAACCGTCATAGCAGTTGATCGCCTGACCAGAGCCGTCGTATGCCCATGCCCACAGATTGGGCGCCCATGTCTGGTCGCCGCTGTGCTTGACATGCATCTTGGGGCTTGCAACGCTGTAGGAATACCAATAGTTAACAACGATCCTCTTGTTGACGGTGCCGGAAGCGTTAGCGGGCATTTCGTCGAGCTTATAATAAGCAATGGTCAGCGGATCGGTGGAGTATTTCTCACCGTAGCGATACTTCGTAACGGTAGAATTAGCGATCGACTTGACAGTACCGTCATCCTGTCTGCCCAGATAACGGGTGGTGACAGTGTAGGTGGAGTTGATCATACCGGCAAGATAACGCTGAAGCAGAACAACATCAGCGATATCGGTCACGCCGTTCTGATCATAATCGCCGCGAGCGGCATGATCTTCATCCAGCTGCACCATATTAGCGTCATATCTCTGGAGAATGGTAACATCGAGAAGGTCAACAACACCGTCGTCGTTGACGTCGCCATAAGGCGCTCTGAATCTCTCGGGGATATAATCAATATAATTGAAGGTAACGGTCTGGGGCTGTTCGGAGAAGGTACCGTCGACATTGCCTTCAATGGAGTCGAGTTCATATTCGATCGGGATGGAACCGTCAGCCTCTACCGAATAACCCTCGCCGGGTTTGCCGATCAGGGAGTTGGTGGAGAGGATCTCACCGGTCTTTTTATAGACGCTGTTGATCGTCAGCGTGGAGAAATCGGACTGGAGAGCGACCTCTTCAAAGGTGGACTTTTCAACAGCAATCAAAGCGGAGTATGCGGGTACGGTAAAGGTTTTGCCCTTGACCTCGCCGAGCTTCTGAACGCCGGCTACCTGATCGTTCGCTACGATGACCCACTCGGAATCATCGGTAACGCCGGAAGTCGCCTTGGTAAAGCGATAGTTCTTCTCAACATTGGTGCCGTTATAGATAACAGCGATCTTGCTCCATTCACCATCGGTCCGGTTGTCAACGGTGTAAGCGATCGGGTTAACGGAACCGGTAGCGGAAGTATCAAAGTTGTACTTGTAGTTGCCGCCGTCAGCCTCTGTTACATTGGCGGTAAAGGGAGAGAACGCCTTTCTCAGCTCGAACATACCTCTGTAATAGGATACGATATCGGCGTTGGTCTTTAAGAGCGACCAGTCGATCATGTTCAGAGTAGCCGCACTCTTGTAGGAGTTCTCATCGCCGTCCTTAGAACGACCCATCTCTTCACCCGCGAGGATGAAATCCATACCCTGGCAGGAGCTGATGATCGCACCGGTGAGCTTATTCTGCTTGACAACGTTCGCAAAACGCTGGCGATAGTTAGCGATCGTACCTGCCTGATCTACATAAGCGAGCTTATCGTAAAGGGTGTAGTTATCGTGGCAGGAAGCATAGGTCAGACACTGCTCGGGAGTGACCGCGTGCCATCTTGCCTTGCCGACGGTATTCGCGCGGATACCGTAGTTGACGCCGGGAGCGGAGGTCTTGACGTTCTGTACAAAACCGCCCTCTTCCTTATGGAAGACATTACCCTTGATCGCGTCACGGATCTGGTCGTTGAAGAAAGCGATTCTGGTTGAGAGCTTAAGAAACCGATTCTGGTTGAGAGCTTATCGGAGTTGCCCTGAACAGTCATAAAGGTCTCGGAACCGGTGCAGGTGGTGGGATCGTATACGGTGTCGCCCGACCAGCCTTCGCCGTACATGATGATGCGGGAATCGATCGCGTCCATATCATCACGGATCAGGTTCATGGTCTCGCCGTCATGTACGCCCATCAGGTCGAAGCGCAGACCGTCGATGTGATACTCTTCGGTCCAGTATTTGATCATTTCGCGCATATACTTACGATACATCGCGCGCTCGGAAGCGGTGTCGTTACCGCAGCCGGACTGCTGGCTGTAGCCGCCGTCAGCCGCCATACGATAATAATACTCGGGGACACATGCGGTAAAGCACGAGTCTACGGAGTAGGTGTGGTTGTAAACAACGTCCATGATGACGCCGATGCCAGCGTCATGGAGCGCCTTGATCATCTGCTTGCACTCATTGATACGAACATTGCCGTCGTAGGGGTTCGAGGAATACGAACCCTCGGGAACGCCGTAGTTCTTGGGATCATAACCCCAGTTGAACTGAGTGGGATCACCGGACTCGTCGATGGTTGCGAAGTCATACATCGGGTTGATCTGAACGTGGGTAACACCGAGGCTCTTTAAGTAGTCGATACCGGTGGAGATAGAACCCTCGTTATCAAGGGTGGTGCCGGTCTCGGTGAAGCCGAGGAATTTACCGCGGTTCTCAGCGCTGACGCCGGAGTTCTCCGCATAGGAGAAGTCCTTGACATGAACTTCCCAGATGATCGCGTCGGTTTGCTTGTCGGTGAAAACATGGGAATCTCTATCCCAGTCCACGGGATCGGTCTTGTTGAGATCGACAACCATGGAACGGTTGCCGTTCACGCCTACCGCATAGGAGTAAGGATCCTGCGTCTCGACAGTCTTGGGACCGGTAGAGTTGTAGATGTGGTTGGGATTGGTGATGGTGTAGGTGTAGTAGGTGTTGACGATATCGCCGCTAACGGTGATCGTCCAAACGCCTGTCCACCTTTCGTTTTCCATCAGCTTTTCCATCTCGATAGTGCCGAGATCCTGCGCGCCGTCTTCGTCATCGGAGCCGGTCGCGTAGCGGTTGAGCTTAACCTCAGTAGCCAGCGGCGCCCATACCTTGAAGGTAGTGGCGTCGGGGGTGTAGAGAGCACCCAGCTCGCCGTCATAGGCATATTCCGCGTCCAGCGCCATAGCAGCAACACTGTAAGGATTGGCAACGGCAGCAGAGGTAGATACCATCGCTACGGATACCATCGATACAACGAGCATCACGCACAGAAGCAGAGATATGATTCTTCTTGTTTTTTTCATGCATTTTCCTCCTTTTTAAAATGTTTAATGAAAAAAAACATTCAACAAATTTATATCACAAATGCGATTTACCGCATTTGTCACATCCGACACTCAATCATCGATCTTGATCGACATCATCTTTCTCTTCTTCGATACGCGTCGAAGAATGATCACAGCGGCTATAATGACCGCGGTGAATCCGACGAACACAAGGATGATCGTCAGCAGATTGTTTATGACCGTCAGCCAAAAAGCCCTCTGCGGATTCTGATAGTATACGAGGACATTCAGCTCGTTTTCGGAGAAAACGGCATTTTCGTTGGAGATATCATAATACTTGTATCCGTCAAACTCCATTTCCTCGATCTCGAGCTTATCCCCTTCGACGCCCCTGTAGGATTTCAGCGACAGGATCGTGCCGTCATCCGCCAGATAGATCACGTTAGCGGGACAGGTGAATTCGGAATCCCCGTTATCCGTGCTTGCCGCCTCTTTATAGGTGTAGACCACTTCGATGGGATCTTTCGTATACAATCCGGCGCCGTTTTCGGGCAGGTTATCCAAATCCAGTGAATATCCCTTGATACCGGGGATCGACGGCGTGTAGTACTGCTGTCCGACACGGTTCGTCATCACGATGGTATTGGCGATCACCTTATTATCCGCGTTGACGAATTTGACCGTCACCGTGGAGTATTCACCCTTAAACGCAACACAGCTGACGTCGATGATATCAAACGACTTGGAAAGGGTTCCGCTGAGTCCCGAATCGGAGAGGATATTATAGTTGAATAGGATCTCGGAGGGAGTCGCCGCTACGTAGGATTCGTTTTTCGCACCGGTCAGGCGTTCTTCGCAAACGACAGAGCCGTCATTCGCCTTATCCTTGTAGCGGATATAAAGCAAACATTCCGGCGCTTCCTGCTCGAGATCGGCAAAGCTCTTGGCGTCCACCAAAATGCGCGCCGATGTAGCGGGTACGCTGACAGTGCCGTTGGCGTCACCGAGCTTGGTTAAGCCGGCACGCCGGTCATCCGCTACGATCACCCAATCGCCCTCGGGCAGTGAAATGGTAGAAGGCTTGGACGGATCGCCGTTGAGCGCCACGACAACAGACGGCATATCGGCTCCCGTAACGGAATACGCGATGGTATTTTTGGAGGAGCTCTCGAGATAATCCAGCTCGGTGCGTTCACCGGTGCCGTCACGCAGTGTGGGGATCGCCTTTCTGATACTGATCAGACCTTTATAATAATCGGTCATGATGGTGTAGCGATAACGTGACAGCCAGTCGATCTGATTGATCTCGACCGACGACTGATAGGAATTTTCGTCACCCTGTTTGGTTCTGCCGAGTTCCTCACCCGCGAGCATAAACGGTACGCCGCGCGACATGAGAACCGCCGCCGCGGACAGCTGATTCATCTTCAAGAGATCCTCTCGCCGCAGGGTATACTTTTCGTCATCCTTGACAGAGGCGGTCAACTTATCATAAAGGGTCAGGTTATCGTGACAGGACGCGTAGTTGACGCATTGCGCGGGAATGGAAGCCCATCCGTTGCCGGTGCCCTCGATCGCGCTGCGAACGCCTCCCTTGGAGGAACCCTCCTGCACAAAGCCCTTGCCGGACGCGTCAAAGTTGGAGCCCTTGATCGCGTCACGACCGGTATCGTTGAACGCGCCGATCCGCTTGGACATCTTATCCATGTTGTCCTGATTCGCCAGAACGGTATTGGCATTCACGGTGGTCTTCATGTTCCACGCTTCGCCGTACATGATGATATGCTCGCCGTCGGAGAGCGCGTCCAGATCCGTGCGGATGCCGTTCATGGTATCGACATCCATCAGACCCATCAAATCGAAACGGAAGCCGTCAATATGGTATTCATCCGCCCAGTAGGCGACGGATTCACGGATGAACTTACGCGCCATATAGCGCTCGGTGGCGACGTCGTTGCCGCAGCCGGAGCCGTTTGACCATGATCCGTCCTCATTGAAGCGATAATAATAGTAGGGCGCGATATGGTTGAAGAACGAATTATCGGATTCGTAGGTATGGTTATAGACAACGTCCATGATCACGCCGATGCCGGCTTCATGGAGCGCCTGGATCATCTGCTTGCACTCGGTGATACGAGTTCTGCCGTCGTAGGGGTCGGACGAATAGGAGCCCTCGGGCGCGTTATAGTTCTTGGGATCATAGCCCCAGTTATACTGCATATCGAGCGAATCCGCTTCGTCTATGGACGCGAAGTCATAGAAAGGATTGATCTGCACATAATTGACGCCCAGTTCCTTGAGGTAGCTCACGCAAGTGGAAACACTGCCCTCTTCACCGTCAAGAGTAGTATCCTTCTCGGTGAAGGCGAGGAACTTGCCGCGGTTCTTCTCACTCACGCCGGAGGATTCCGCCGCGGAAAAATCACGCACGCTGACTTCCCATACGATCGCGTCGGATGCTTCACTCACACGCTTGAAGCTGTCATCCGACCAGCCCTCGGGATCGGTATCGTCCAGATCGACGATCATACCGCGGTCGCCGTTCACTCCGACAGCCTTGGCGTAGGGATCGACCACCTCATAGGTGTTGTCCCCGATCGTGATCTTGTAGGTGTAGTACATATTCTTGAAGTCGCCTTCAAGCGTCACATACCATGTACCGACGCTTTTGGAGAGGCTCATGGGCTTGACGGCGATGGTGTTGAAGCCCTCCTCCTTATCGGAACCGGTCTTATAGATACACACCTTCACATCATCCGCCGTAGGCGACCATACCTTGAAGGTCGTGTAGTCCTCGGTGTAGGTCGCGCCTAAGTCGGAGTCACGATAGACCGTTTCATCCAGCTTTGCCGCGTATTTGGCATACCCAAGCCTTTTGGGATCGGGCTTCGGGGGTTCTGTAGGCGGCGGATCTGTGGGCTCCTCGGTCGGCTCTTCGGTTTCTTCTTCCGTCGGAGCCTCAGTCGGAGGCTCTGTGGGTGGCGCTTCGGTAGGCGCTTCCTCGACGACTTCTTCCGCCTGCTCAGCCGGCTGCTCTTCTTCATCGGCATAAAAACAGGTCGCCGTAACAGACAAAAGCAGCAGCAGCGCTAAAATCAGTGAAATCACACGTTTTATGATCAATTTATCAACCTCGAATTTCACGTTATTATACGCGTTTATCATATCAAAAAAGATACAAAATTTAATTCTGAATTAGAAATATAATGATAATATTCAATATTTTTCTCCTATGAACCGTCACGACTTTTTGTCATATTCATATAATGTAATACCGATTATGGAAAAGAGGTAAAGTATGGAAACAGTAACCTATACAGTACGTCCCGGCAACACGCTGTACGCGATCGCGCAGTTCTTCGGCACAACGGTGAAGAAGATCGCTCAGGCGAACGGGCTGAGCTGTCCTTACACGATCTATCCGGGTCAGGAGCTGATACTGCCGATCGAACAGATCCAATCGCCGCGCTACTATGTGGTGCGGCCGGGCGATACGATCGTCGGCATCGCGGACCGCTACGGGCTGGAGATCGAAAACATATTGGCGCTGAATAATCTGGAGGATCCGAATATCATTTATCCGGGACAGATACTCAGACTGACAAAGTGAACAGAGCCGCTGCCTCTATGGCGGCGGCTTTATTTATAAAGCTCCTTCCTGATCCTTTTCAGCGTATCGTTTTAAACGGACACACGTGTCCGGTGAAGGTTCTTGCTCATTGTCATCCTGAGCGGACATTTATGTCCGTCGAAGGATCTTAAAGTGTCGACTTTGCAGTCAGATCGCGCCTGTCAGGTATCATAGTTCGAAAAAACAAGCACAGTAAGATTCTTCGGCAGTGCCTCAGAATGACATGAAGGTTTTCTATCATTTGATATATACAAAAGCGGCAGATGTCTGCCGCTCTATGTACTTCCCTATTCTTTTGTATCCTTTATCTTTTTGATACCGTAGATCTTTCTGAGAAAGAAGCCCAGTATCTTTGGATGATCGAGTACGACTACCTTCATCACTGCCTCCTTATCGACCGCGCCGACACTTCATCGACGGCGCGCAATACAGGTGATGATCAGAACGATCGCCGCGACCACGCACACCGCCTTCGCGGGCAAAAGCGACGCGACGAGCAGTCCGGCTGAGAACGCGATCGGGACACTGCAATTCTTACATTTCTGCATGATCATCACCTCTTTACATACTACGCAGACAATGATCAAATGTTACAGTTGAATTGTCATAGGGATTTTGGTATAATAAACTTCCCCGGTGCATTTGACCCTTTTTAATCGGTTGAGATTGCCACAGGGCGCATTACAGATTGTCATTGCGAGGAGGAACCTCGTTCCGACGCGGCAATCTCAACCTTAACCAATGCGCCCTTCGCAATGACTTTTTTGAAAAAACGGTGAGATCATGCGACAATTAACCATCAATCAGAACGACGCGGGTCAGCGCTTGGACAAGTATCTATCCAAGCGTTTTAAAACCATGCCCAAAAGTCTGATGTACAAATATCTGCGCACCAAATATATCAAGCTCAACGGCAAAAAGGTCACCCCCGACGTGTTTCTCAACGAAGGCGATGTGCTGACCTTTTATATCAAGGACGAGTTTTTTGAAGAAAAGAAGCATTATGACTTTCTCATAGCGGGAAAGGAGCTCGATATCGTCTATGAGGACGAGAACATCCTGTTGCTGGACAAAAAGGTCGGCGTGATCTGTCATCAGGATAACCGCTACGACGCGGACGCGCTGAATCTGCGGGTACTGCGCTATCTGTACGAAAAAGGCGAGTATGACCCCGAGAAGGAT
>CACWXE010000110.1 GCA_902764715.1 uncultured Ruminococcus sp.
TGTCTGGGTCATGCCGGTGGAAAGGTAGACCTCGATACAGCGGATCAGGCGCTTGGGGTTGCGTCCAACGCTGAGTCGTTCGGCGGAGGCGGGGTCGAAGGTGCGGATATACTCCAGCGTTTTGTCAACGCCCTTTTCCTCCACGTCGGCGGTGATGGTCGCGCGCAGGACGGGGTCGGCCTCGGTTTCTTCAAACTGCATATCGCCCAGCAGCGCGTCGACATACAGCCCTGTGCCGCCGGTGACGATCGGCAGATTGCCCCTGCCGCTGATATCGGTGACGGCGTTTTTTGCCAGCTCGCAGAAGCGTGCCACGGAGAATTCCTCACAGGGATCCAGAAAATCCATCAGATGGTGCGGGATGCCCTGCTTCTCCTCCTCGGTAGGCTTCGCGGTGGCGATATCCATGGTTTTGTAGATCTGCATCGAATCGGCGGAGATGATCTCTCCGGAAAAACGCTTTGCCAACTCGACGGATAAGGCGGTTTTACCGGACGCGGTAGGTCCGATGACCGCTACGATATTTTGCATGATCATTCCACCCTGCCGAACATTCGCTCCAGCTCGTGTTTTTTGAGCACGATGCACACGGGTCTGCCGTGGGGACAATGGCGGATATCCTCGTCCTCCACCTGCTTTGCGAGCGCGATCAGCTCCTGCTCGGTGCTGTTGTTGCCGCCCTTGATCGCGGCGCGGCATGATACGTTGGCATAGATCCACTCCATCTTCTCGGAACGGATCTCCTTTTGATGGTTGGAGAGATATCCCGCCATCTCGATCACGGACGGCTCGATATCCTCGAGCGGCAAATACTGCGGCGCGGAGCGTACAATGATGCTGCCGCTGCCGAAATCATCGATGTCAAAGCCTGCCTCACGGAATACGTCGAGGTGTTCGATGACAGCGTTATAATCGATCTTGTTGAGGGTAACGGTGATGGGCGTGAGCAACAGCTGGCTGTAACCGCTGCCCTTCTCTTTTTTCAGCTTCTCGAAAATGATCCGCTCATGCGCGGCGTGCTTATCGATGAGCAGCAGCTCGCGGGGATTCTTTTCGATGATGACATAGGTTTTGAACGCCTCGCCGATGTAGCGATAGGCATTGTCGTCCACCTCGATCAGCGGTTGGGGTTCCTCGATCGGTTTCTCAGGAACATCCGCGGCCGATCGATCGGCGGGAGGTTCAAGACCCTCCCCTACAGGCGCGGGCTGTTCCGGCTCAGGGTCGGGAGTGATCGGCTCCTGCGCGTTTTCGGCGCGTTTTTCTTCGATATCCCGACGATATTGTTCTTCGACAGGCGATGCGGCGTCGGCGATCTTAGGATTCAGGTTCAGCTTGGGTACGCTGACCGCGGGCTCGTCGAGCATTTCGAATAAAGCGTCCGATCGTTTTTCTTCACGCTTGGTATCCAATCTGTTATTGACTGCTTTGGCGGGAGGAGCAACTCCCTCCCCCGCATTTACTTTCGGAGCCGTATTCCGCGCGGGCTGTTCGTCGCGTTCGCGGAACACCTTTTGCGCCAATTCAAAGGGATTGACGCGCTTGATCGGTTTTGTCGTATCGTTGCCGAGGTGTGCCTCCACGCGCTTTTCGGAATTCATCAAAGCGGTTTTGACAGCGTGATAGACCGCGTCGAACACAGGGCGTTCGTTGACGAAGCGCACCTCTAATTTGGTGGGATGGACGTTGACGTCCACCGCGTTGAAGGACATATCGAGGTTGAGCACGCAGGACGGGAACTTGCCGACCATGACAGTGCCCTTGCATGCCTCGCTGATCGCCGCCATCGCAGTCTTACAGATCACAAAGCGGTGATTGATAAAGAAGTTCTGCATATTGCGGTTGGGGCGGGCGTTTTCGGGACTGCTGATAAAGCCCGTGACATGTACGCCGCCGAGGGTGTAATCCACGGGGATCAGCTTGCGGGTGAAATCTCTGCCGTAGACAGCGTAGATCGCCGAAAGCAGCTTGCCGTCGCCCGCGGTACGCAGGACGTTTTTGGAATCCTTGATATAGGTAAGCGCGATCTCGGGGTGAGACAGCGCGATCTTGTCGATCACATTGGATACGGCGTTGCCCTCCGCCATATCGGTTTTGAGGAACTTCATGCGGGCGGGCACATTGTAAAAGAGATCACGGATGATGAAGGTGGTGCCGTCGGGACATCCCGCGTCTTCAAAGAGCACCTCTTCCCCGCCCTCGATCAGATAGCGTGTGCCGATCTCTTCCTCACGCGCCTTGGTGATCAGCTCGAGATGAGATACGGAGGAAACGCTGGCGAGCGCTTCACCGCGGAAGCCGAGGGTCGCGATCGCGTCGAGGTCATCCTCTTCCTTTACCTTGGAGGTCGCATGGCGGATAAACGCGGGACGGATATCTTCCTTGAGGATGCCGCAGCCGTTGTCGGAGACACGCATAAAGGTGACGCCGCCGTTTTTGATCTCGACGGTGATGGCGGTCGCGCCGGCGTCGATGGAATTCTCGACGAGTTCCTTGATGACGGAAGAAGGGCGCTCCACGACCTCGCCCGCCGCGATCAACTCCGCGACGTGCTTATCGAGTACGTTTATCTTTCCCATATGATGACCTCCTTTCGTAACACTTTGTAGGGGAGGGTCTTGACCCTCCCGATTGTCCGTCAAAATTGACGGGCAGCATTATCATACGTTTAACTGATAAAACACGTTAAAGAACGCTGATTGAGCTCCTGCAGCCAATCGCTTTGCGAACGGGAGGGTCAAGACCCTCCCCTACAACAAGCCTTATTCCGCCATTCCTTTCAGTTCATACAGCAGATTCATCGCCTCGATGGGCGTTAAGGTGTTGACGTCTACCGCGCGGAGCTTTTTGAGGATCATGCTGTCGGTATCGGGCATGAGGCTGAGCTGCATGCTGTCCTCCTGCGCGGGTGCTTCGTGCTGAATATGCTCCCGCGGAGCGGATGAATTGAGCTCTGATAAGATCTCTTTGGCTCTTTCGATGATGCTGTCGGGCAGGCCGGCTAATTTAGCGACCTCGACGCCGTAGCTTTCATCGGCGCCGCCGGGTACGATACGGCGCAAAAAGGTGATCTCGTCGCCGCGTTTTTTGACGGCGATGTTATAGTTCTTGACGCCGTCGAGCAGCTCCTCCATCACCGTGAGCTCATGGTAATGGGTCGCGAACAGGGCGCGTGCGCCGAGCTTCTTTTTATCGGCGACGAATTCCAGTACCGCGCGCGCGATACTCATGCCGTCGTAGGTCGAGGTACCTCTGCCGATCTCGTCGAGGATCAACAGGCTCTTGGAAGTCGCATGAGAAACGATGTTGGCGACCTCGTTCATCTCCACCATAAAGGTCGACTGACCCGAGGCGAGATCATCGGACGCGCCGACACGCGTAAAGATCGCGTCGACAAGACCGATCTCGGCATAGGACGCGGGCACAAAGCTGCCCATCTGCGCCATCAGCACGATCAGCGCGACCTGGCGCATATAGGTCGATTTACCCGCCATGTTGGGGCCGGTGATGATCGCGATACGGTTGTCGATATTATCGAGCAGGACGTCATTCGGGACGAACATCGCGTCGCTGAGCAGCGCCTCCACGACGGGATGGCGGCTGTCCTTGAGACGGATGACCGAGTTCTGGGTGACGTCGGGTCGGATATAGCGGTTGTCCGCCGCTACATTGGCGAGCGATACCAGTACATCCAGCGCGGCGATCGCCTTGGCGGTGCGTTCGATGCGGTCGAGGTTAACGGCGATCTGCTCGCGCACATCGTTGAACAGCTCATACTCGATGGCGACCGATCGCTCCTTGGCGCCGAGGATACGGCTCTCGATCTCCTTGAGCTCGGGCGTGATATAGCGCTCGCAGTTAGTCAGGGTCTGTTTGCGGATGTAGTGCTCGGGCACCAGATTCTTGTAGGAATTGGTGACCTCGATATAGTAGCCGAAGACGCGGTTATAGCCGACCTTCAGCTTGGGGATCCCCGTCTGCTCCTTTTGCTCCGCTTCGATGCGGGCGAGCAGAGAGGTGGAATCGTTCATGTCATGTTTGAGCTCGTCCAGCGGCGCGGAGTAGCCCTCTTTGATCAAGCCGCCTTCACGCACCGAAAAGGGCGGATCCTCTACGATCGCCTCATCGATCAGCGCGCGCATATCGTCGAGCGGATCGATATCGCGGTACAGCTCATGCAGGAGCTTGGATTTGAAAGGCTCTAGGGTCGCTTTGAGCGCGGGCAGGTTGGTCAATGCCTGACACAACGAGCGCAGTTCTCGCGCGTTGGCGGAGCCGTAGACGATCTTGGTCATCAAGCGCTCGATATCAAAGATACCGGTGAGGTTCGCCGTCAGCTCCAAGCGGTTGACGGTGTCGTTCACCAGCTCCTCGACGGCATTCTGGCGCTTTAAGATCGTCGTGATATTCATCAGAGGATGCTCGACCCAGAACTTCATCAGGCGCTTGCCCATGGCGGTCTTAGTCTTATCGAGCACCCAGAGGAGCGAATGTTTCTTTTCCTTCGCGATCATGGTGCGGGTGAGCTCCAGATTGCGGCGGGTGTTGAAATCGAGCTTCATGTACTGGTCTTCGGCGTAGAGCTCGATGGTATCGATACGCTCGAGACCTGTTTTTTGTGTATCTTTGAGATAAGACATCAGCACGCCGAGCGCGATGATCAGCTCATTCGAGTCGGCGATCTTGTCCATATTCTCCTTGCTGAAATGCCCCTCGAGAAGCGAGGTACATTCGAGCAATCCGCAGCGGCTCTCATCGGGATGAGATACCGCGGCGTTCGGGAGCTTTTCCTTGATGAACAGGTGCAGCACCTTGTTCTGCGCGAGCTTGCCGGAGATCAGCAGCTCTCTGGGGTTATAAGAGGTGATCTGATCCTTGAGCTGAGAGAAGCTGTGGTCGCTCTTGAAGCGGGAAACGAACAGCTGACCGGTGGAGATATCGCAGAATACGACGCCGGTATAGCGCTTATCCGCGTACAGTGAGCAGATGTAGTTGTTCTCGCTCTCATCGAGCATGGAGGATTCCATGACGGTGCCGGGAGTGATGACGCGGATGATATCGCGCTTGACAAGTCCCTTGGTGGCTTTGGGATCCTCGGTCTGCTCGCAGATCGCGACCTTGTAGCCCTTTTCGACCAGTCGGGCGATATAGCTCTCGGCGGAATGGAAGGGTACGCCGCACATCGGCGCGCGCTCCTCCTGTCCGCAGTCGCGGCCGGTGAGGGTGAGCTCGAGTTCCTTGGAAGCGAGCTTGGCGTCGTCAAAGAACATTTCATAGAAATCGCCGAGTCGGAAGAACAGGATGCTGTCCTTGTTCTCCTCTTTGATCTTAAAATATTGCTGCATCATCGGAGATAACTCCGCCATATCCTCACTTCCTTTCTATCGATCGTCATTGCGAAGCCCCTTGCCTCCCTTTCCTAAGGGAGGTGGCACGAAGTGCCGGAGGGTTGAGGGGGCTGTGGCAATCTCAACCGATTTCTATCGACCGTCATTGCGAAGCCCGCAAGGGCTGTGGCAATCTCAACCGATTATTTCATCATATAAATCCTTCCACTCAGGATTCATTTCTGTGATATATTTGTTCTTCCTCGCACGATTCCAACCTTTGATCTGTTTTTCACGTGCGATTGCGTATTCCGGTTCGGAGTACTGTTCGTAATAGACTAATTTCTCTATATTATAATGCGTGGTAAAAGCCTTTGGGTCAATATGAGTTTTGTGTTCATATATTCGTCGAACCAGATCATTGGTTACTCCGGTATAGAGGACATCATCACTTTGATTCGTCATCATATAGACATAATAGCTCATTTAATTATCTCCATAGGTTTATGGTAATCAAAAGTCCGATTATGTTAATCGGTTGAGATTGCCACAGGGCTGCGCCCTTCGCAATGACGATTTATATGCGCCTCAGCCGCATCCTCCGCAGGTGGAGCAATCGTGGGTGCAGTCTTCGGAAAAATCGGTGGTATCGGGATCCTGACCCTCGGCGCTCTGCTGGACGATCGCGAGGACGCGCTGGAGCACCTTATCGAACGCCTGCTTTGCGTCGTTGTATGCCTTCATGTGCTCGTTGTTCATGATGTCGGAATATGCGGTGCGCATTTCCTCATTGAGCTTTTTGAGGGTCTCG
>CACWXE010000111.1 GCA_902764715.1 uncultured Ruminococcus sp.
AACGGGTGGAGCACATCGAGCTGGATCGCCTCATAGCCGTAGTTGCCGGGGGTGAGGCGCTGATCTTGGAAGATACAGCCGCGAATCGTCAAGCCGTCCACACCCGCGAACTCGGTCATGTGACCCTCCTTCTCGTTGAGAACGGTCACGTCGTCCATCGTGAAGTTCTTGGTATGAAACGCTTTGATGATGGTATTCTCGCCGAAGTTGCCGTCAAAGGTGCCGCCGAACACGCGCACATTCTCATACGCATAACCGGTCACACCGGTATTGACGCCGTCCTCGTCACCGACGCGCAGCATGTTGCCTGCGCCTGCACCGGAGCGTTTGAGCGTCACACCGCGCAGGTCGAGCGTCGTGTTGCTGTAGACGCGCAGCACATAGCTCAGGTCATACTCGCCCTCGGGGACAGTGACCGTATAGGGCAGCTCCGCCGTAGCATTCTGCGCCGCCTCATCCAGCGCGGACTGTACCGCTCCCCGAAAGCCGTAATCATCAATATCTTTCGCGGTAACGGAGAGAATGACCTCTTCCTCTGCGACAGCGCCCGCGGAAAAAACGGTCATCCCGACCAACAGCGCCGGGATCATCACAGCTACCAAACAACGCTTGATAAATGACTTCATCAAATCACCTCTTTCATTCTTATTGTAAAGCATGTATAGAGAAAAATCAATAGATGCTCGCTGATAAAGCCCTCCGTTTTGAGCGGTGAAAAAGATTTTTACAGATATTGTCAATTTTGATTGTATTAGAGGGATTTATGTGGTAAACTGGTAGTGTATGAAATCATACCCGCACCATCTCCTTCGGATGACTGCGGGAACAAAAACGAGGAAGTGTAGAACAATGAAAGTATGGAAAAAGGGCGTGTCCCTGCTGTTGTCGATCCTGATCGTGTTGACACTGATGACGGTCGGTATCGTACCCGCTACGCTGAGCGCGAGCGCGGCGAGCTGGAACGGCTATAACAACGGCGGCGGCACACTCTACGGCTCCCAATCCTTTTTAGAGGCATTCGGCATCGACTATGACGAATACATGCACTGGATGGACACCCATGACGCGGACAGCGCCAACCCCCACTACTACTTAGGCACACCCTATGCGCACAACGATCACCGCAACCCGCAGGGCGACTGCGCGGGCGCGCGCGGCGCTTATGACACCCCCGGTGTGGCGGCGATGAACTGCACGGGCTTTGTATGGCATGTCCTGTACAAATCCGCGGTCGCGTCCGGCGCTCCGAGCTATAAGATCAACCGCCTGAGCGTCATGGCGGGCGTACCCCAGTCATGGAACACCTACGACGTCAACCGCATCTGGTTCGACTCCGTCGACGACGCCTATGATTCCGGCGTGCTGGAAAAGGGCGATCTGATGTGGCTGTACGGCACAGGCGACAACCACAACGCCATCTTCTACGGCGACAGCCCCAAGGACTGGATCTACTGGGACAGCGCCGGTGAGAGAAACCGCTACTGCGAAGTCCACGCCATCGGCGACAGCAGAGGTCTGTGGGTCGCCAAGGTCACCCAACCCAACCTGATCGAGCTGCAGATCGACACCGCCTCGGGCGGCAAGGGTACCAAGTTCGGCACCAAATACATGATCTTCAACAGCAAGGCGAAGGCACAGGCGGCGCTTGACCATCCCGACAGCGATTATTACTGGGATCAGCGCGAGGGCACCATCGTCCTCGACAGCAACGGTCACGGCTGCTTCCGCAAGCAGAGCGCGCCCTCCGCGAGTGAGCTTTGGTCGGGCAGCAGTCCGCGCACCAATCACAGCTACTTCAACTCCGACGCCAGGAGAGTGGACAGCAGCGATACCTACTACGCGGTACAGTGGAGCCACGGCGAGGGCATCTCCGAGGATGACACCATCCACACCTTCACCGACTCGGGCAGACGCACCGGCAAGGGCTACCGCATCTTCAGCTTTAACGCGCCCATCCATGTCGACACACCCGTATTCAGCGATATCGCCAGCACCAGTGACGGCGTACAGCTCAAGTGGAACGCCGTCAAGGACGCGTACAAATACCGTGTTTATTACAAGAACCGCTACAACGACTGGAGCCGCATGACCGAGACCGCGTCGACCTCCTACATCGACAGCGACGTCCGCGACGGCTCGACCTACATCTACACCATCCGCTGTGTCGATCGTGACGGCAACTTCATCAGCGATTATGATACAACCGGCAAGCGGCACACCTATCATATCTTAGACACGCCCGCGATCACCTCGCTGGAGAGCACGACAGAGGGCGTCAAGCTCAGCTGGGACGCGGTACAGAACAAGATCGATGACTCCCCCACCCGCTACCGCGTCTATTACAAGAGCTCACAATACGGCTGGCGGAAGATGACGGAGACCACCGACACCTCCTATGTCGACACCGACGTCAGCAAAGACGGCACCTATACCTACACCGTCCGCTGTGTGGACGCAAAGGGCAACTTCGTCAGCAAATATAACACCACCGGCTGGAAGCACACCTATCTGGGCGTTGACACGCCGCAGTTCACCGAGACGATCAGCGAGCCCGAAGGTATCCGCCTGAAATGGAACCCGATCGATAACGTCTATGCGTACCGCGTCTATCGCCGCTCCGGCAGTGATTGGCTGCGCATCGGTGAAACGAACGCGACTCAGTTCGTCGATCAGGACATCAACGCGGGCGAGACCTATGTCTACACCATCCGCTGTATCAACAGCGCGGGCAGCTTTGTCAGCGACTTCAACTCCGACGGCTGGAGCGTCAAATATAAGGGTATCGCGACGCCGCAGATCACCGAGCTTACCCCGCAGAGCGACGGCGTGAATATCACATGGGGCGCTGTTGAGAACGCGATCGACTACCGCCTCTATCGCAAGACACCCGGCAGCAGCTGGACGAGGATCGCGCAAACACCCGAAACCGCCTACTTTGACGGCAACATCGACCCGAACACCGATTATCTCTACACCGTGCGCTGCGTCAACGAGCAGGGCGGCTTTATGAGCGACTGCAACTATGACGGCTGGAAGGTGCATTATCAGGGCGTCGACACTCCGCAGATCACCGAAGTCACCGCGCAGAATGACGGCGTGAACATCACATGGGGCGCTGTCGAGAACGCGATCGACTACCGCCTCTATCGCAAGACACCCGGCGGCAGCTGGACAAGGATCGCGCAGTTGCCCGACACCACCTATTTTGACGGCGACGTCACACAGAACACCGACTACCTCTACACCGTGCGCTGTGTCAACGAGCAGGGCGGCTTTATGAGCGACTACAACAAGGATGGTTGGAAGGCGACCTACAGCGGCGTAGAGAACCCCGCGTTTACCGAGGTAAAGAATGAGCCCGAGGGTATCCGCCTGAAATGGAACGCCATCGACGGCGTGACTGCCTACCGTGTCTATGCCCGCGGCAACAACGGCTGGGATCGTCTAATCGAAACGACGGACACCGAGTTCTTTGACGACAAGGCTCCCTACGGCGCAACCCGCCGCTATACCATCCGCGCGCTCAACGATCACGGCGATTTCGCGAGCAACTTCAACGAGCAGGGCTGGACGATCACCTACACCGGCGTCGCCACCCCGCGGATCACCGCGCTGGAGAACACCAAGGACGGCGTGAGCATCAAATGGGATGCCGTAGAGGGCGCTGTACAGTACCGCGTCTTTTACATAGGCGATGACGGCTGGGAGCGTCTCGGCGTGACCGAGGGCACCGAGTTTGTCGACGCCACCGCTCAGCAGGGCAAGAGCCGCACCTATACGGTACGGTGCTTAGGCGGCAAGGACAACTACATCAGCGACTACGACCACACCGGCAGCACGATCGAATATCAGCTCCCCACCGAGCCCGAACAGGGAAATCCTCCTGTTTAATTAGGAATTAGGAATGAGGAATTAGAATTCAGTTTTCAGTAAAAACAAAGCCTTCCCCTCGGGGGGGAAGGTGGGCAATTTGCTCTAAGCAAATTGGTCGGATGAGGGGCTGACTTGTCCAAAAAAACATCTAAACAAAGAGTGCAAGACTTTTCCTTAATCCTCGGTAGACATACAGCCCCACCGAGTTCGACTTCAACAGGAGAGGTTAACCCCTCATCCGTCTCCCGTTGGTCGACACCTTCTCCTCGCCGGAAGCGGCTCCCCCCTTGTCCTTCGGACATTCCCCCAACGGGGGTACCCCGAGGGGAAGGCTTATATCATCCAAAACACGAAGTGTTTCCCTTCATTATTCATTCTTCAGTATTCAATCTTCAGTCTTCAGTAACACAAAAAGCCTTCCCTCGCGGGAAGGCTTATATTCCATTCACCTCCCCTATCCCCCTGCATAGAATGATAGTACTGATCGTATCAGGAAACTCAATGGGATAAGGAATCAAGGTACATGATAAATTCAGATGTGATCTTCGGATTGATGATACCGTTTTGGGGCACGGCGTTGGGAGCCGCGGCGGTATTCTTTATGAAGCACCGTTTCGGCAAAAGTCTCTCGCGGGCGCTCACGGGATTTGCGGCGGGCGTGATGATCGCGGCGTCGGTATGGAGCCTGATCATCCCCGCGATCGAGCAGTCGGAGCACATGGGGCGCTTCTCGTTCCTCTGCGCGTTCATCGGATTCTGGCTGGGCATCCTCTTTTTGTACCTGCTGGATCGGGTCATCCCCATCCTGCGGCGTTACGCGGACGCACAAAAAGCAGATACACAGAGTCGAGATTCACAGAAAAATGGTGCCCGCACCCGTGCCCGCGTGGACACGCGTGTCCTGATGGTGACGGCTGTTACACTGCATAACATTCCCGAGGGGATGGCGGTGGGCGTGGTATACGCGGGGCTCATGACCGGAACGCACAACGTCACCCTCGGCGGCGCGTTGGCATTGGCGCTGGGGATCGCGATCCAGAATCTGCCCGAGGGCGCGATCATCTCCATGCCCCTGCACGCACAGGGCAAAAGCAAACCGAAAGCCTTTCTCTGCGGCGTGCTGTCGGGCGCGGTGGAACCGATCTTCGGCGCTCTGACCCTATTGTGCGCCGCGCTGATCGTCCCCGCGATGCCGTATCTGCTGAGCTTCGCGGCGGGCGCGATGGTGTATGTGGTGGTCGAGGAGCTGATCCCCGAGATGACGCAGGGTGAGCACTCGCACATCGGCGTGATGTTTTTCGCCACAGGCTTCACCCTGATGATGTCACTGGATGTGGCGTTGGGGTAGGTGATGGAGTGAGGAGTTACCGTTTAATGAGACGTATACATCCGGCATCCATGTATCGCCACGCGATTCAAATCATGTGATAAAGTAGGGTGAGGCGCAATAGCTCTCAGCCAATCATCGTTCACGGACTCAATCGTCCGTTCCGATTCTTGGGAGTAATGGGAACCCCATAATTCCCCGGATTATGGGGAGAGGAGGAGCCGCGATACGAGGTCAAGGCATACCAACCGGATATGCCTACCGAGTTCAGCGGGCGACGACGAGCATGGGTGCTGTTAGCCAAATCAAAGATTTGGACAGCACCTCAAAAAATGACGTCACACGCGTCACACCTCTCAAAAACGGCTTACCCATGCGGTTTTTGCCATGACGCGTTCACATTTTTGATGCGACATGCGACGCGTCACATCGTCCTCATATATATCCGCGGATATGGTTTTACTCGTTACAGCCATCCTTACGACACATCACCGCGGAACCCGTTTTTACCCGTCACAGCCGTCACGGTGCCATAAAACGGCTTATCTATGCGGTTTTCGGCATGACGCGTGTGACGGGTATTTTTGAGGTGCTGTCCGAATTTGATTTGGCTGAGAGCTACTGCGAGGAATGAGGAATTATCGAGTAATGAAATAATGTACATTTTTGCAGGAACAACCTAAAGCCTTCCCCTCGGGGAGATTCCCCTGTTAGGGGAAATGGGCAAAGCCCAAAAGGGTTGCCGTTCCTGCAAGGAAAAGGTGGCTCGGCGCAAGCCGAGTCGGCGCAAGCCGAGTCGGATGAGGGGCTAACTTATCCGATAGATCATCTTGACAAAGAGCGAAAGACTTTTTCCCGATCCTCGGTAAACATTCAGCCTCACCGAGTCCGTCATCAATAGGAAAGGTTATCCCCTCATCCGTCTCCCGTTGGTCGACACCTTCCCCCCGAGGGGAAGGCTTTTTCAAATTTCTAATTCCTCATTCCATATTCCTGATTAAAACTTCAAGTCATACCACAGCAGGAAGGCGTAGATCGCGTAGACGCGGTTCCACAGCAGCGACTCGCCGCCGACAAAGCGCTCCCACAGATCCTTCATCTGATCCTGATCGAAGAAGGTCTGCGACGATCTGCCGAAGAGCTTCTCCTTGACGGGCTGATTATAGCGCTCATCCGCGAGCCACTGACGCACCGGCACGGGGAATCCGACCTTCTTGCGGAACGCGGACTCGTAGGGCAGGATACTGCTCGCCGCCTTGCGGAACACATATTTATTCTGTTCCTCGCGGAACTGGTATTCGGACGGAATACGGCTCGCGACCTCAAACAGGCGGTAATCGGAGAACGGCGTGTGCAGTTCGATCCCGCAGGCGGTGGAGGTGCGGTCGGTGTTGAGGTAGATGTCGCCGTCGAGCAGCTTGGAATCGAGCTGATCCTCCTGCTTCGCTTCTTCCCACAGCTCCATCAGCGGATCGGAGGGCTTGATGTTCTCGTCAAAATCGATCATCAGCGCCTTGACGATGTCCGTATTCATGATATGGGAGCAGGTCAGATAGACCCAGTCGCTCGGGATCTCGCGCTTATGGGCGTTGTAGCCGCCGAAGAATTCGTCGATGCCCTCGCCCGAATAGACGACGTCGGCATGCTCCTTGACCGCCTGACAGCCGATGGAGAACGCCACCGCGGAGGCGTCGCCGAGGGGCTGACCCATCTTATCCATCACGGTGGGGATGCGCTCAAAATACGCCTCGGGGGTGATCATCTTGACGCGGAAGCCCTTATTGAAGTGCTCGGCAGTCTGCTGCGCAAGGTGCGCCTCGCTGAAATCCGCTTCCTCGTAGCCGACGGTGTTGGCGCACTGCGCGTCACTTGCCGCCAGCAGATAGGAGGAATCCACGCCGCCGGAGAGGAACGATTCCTTATACGGCAGCTCGGTATCCGCGCGCTCTTCCTCGAGGATCTCGGTCACGACAGCCTTGATCTCGTCGGCGAACTCGTCGATGGACTTGTCCTCGGGGCGGAAGAGCGGCTTGAAGTAACAGTTCTTCTTGAGGCTTTTGCCGTCCCATTCGAGGAAATGACCGCCCCCCAGCTTGTACACGCCCTCATAGAAGGTCTCTTCGCCGATCGGATAGCCGTAGAACAGATATTGCTGGAGAATACGCATGTTCAGGCGCTTCTCAATACGGCTGTCGGTCACGATAGCGTCGATATCGCCCGAGCAGAGCAGTTCATCGCCCGCAACGGCATAGAACAGTTGCTTTTGACCGACCGGATCGCGGAACACATAGAGCTTGTCCGCCGCGTCGTCATAGAGCGCGAACGCGAACGCGCCGAAGATGTGCTCGGGCAGCTCCGTGCCCCATTTCTCAAAGCCCTTGATCAGGATCTGCTCCTCGCGCTGTTCGCGGCTGAGCGGGGTGATCCCGAGCTCCTCGCAGACTTTTTTGAAGTTGCGGATGTATCCGCTGTAATAACGTACCTGTACCATGTTTCTTCCATCCTTCCGTGTCAAATTTTGTCAAAATTATACCACTTGAAAAAGCCGCCGTCAATATGTCGGTTTTGTCTTTGACAAATAATCCGCACGCTGATATAATGACAGAAAAGGAGATGGACGATATGGATTACAGAAGATTTGACGACAAGCTCTATGTGCGGCTGGACAAGGATGACGAGATCATCGGCGCGCTGACCGATGTATGCACCAAGGAGAACCTGACCGCCGCGCAGATCCAAGGCATCGGCGGCTGTGACAGCGTCACGGTCGGGGTGTTCGACTGTGAGAAGAAGATGTACAACGAAAAGACGGTCGGGGGACTGCTCGAGATGACCTCGCTCGACGGCAATCTGACCTACTACGAGGGCAAGCCCTATCTGCATCTGCACGCGGCGTTCGCCTACCGCGAGAACAGCGAGATCAGGCTGATCTCCGGGCACCTGCTCAAGGCAAACATCGGCTTGACCGGTGAGATCGTGATCACCCCCGCGAACGGTAAGATCGGCAGAAAATTCATCGAAGAGCTCGGCATCCGCGTCTGGGATTTTTCATGATCGTTTATTAAATCTGCCTTCCCCTCGGGGGTGCGTGACTGAAAACTGAAGACTGAAAACTGAAAAATGAATAATTAAGGGAAACACTTCGTGTTTTGGATGATATAAGCCTTCCCCTCGGGGGGAAGGTGTCGACCAACGGGAGACGGATGAGGGGTTAACCTCTCCTGTTGAAGTCGAACTCGGTGGGGCTGTATGTCTACCGAGAATTGAGGAAGAGCCTTACACTCTTTGTTAAGATGATCTTTCGGATAAGTAAGCCCCTCATCCGACTCGGCTTACGCCGAGCCACCTTCCCCCCGAGGGGAAGGCTTTTTTATTTTCGCATACGTTACAGTTGCATAGATAAAGGCGCAAGCGCCCCCCGAGTGAACGCTTTTTTATTTTCGCATACGTTACAGTTGCATAGATAAAGGCGCACGCGCCCTGTCCGTTTTTGCGTGATGTTTGTCTATTTGCACGGATTTGTTCATTTTTTGTACATTTTTTATTCATGAATTATCCGTAGACAAAGCGAGGATTTTTTGCTATAATCTAGTATTATATTATAATCAGAAACTATGCGTCAAAACTAACGGATCGGTTGATGACGTCGCGGCGTGCTCCTATCACGCTTTCCGGCGGCACAACGGCGATCAAAAAAGAGGTTATGATGAAACGAATACTGATTTTTCTTTTATGCTCCGTCATCGCGCTCAGCTCACTGAGCGTTGCGGCGGGAGCGGCGGATCTTGAACTCAAAGAAAGCTCCGCAGAATCGGATATCACCGAAGAAGCCGCGAACATCGATAGCGCTGACAATGCCGACGATACCGGTCTCGCGCAGGTCGGCGCGAACGCTGACGATCAGGCTTCAACCGGCTACACCCTGCTGACCGAGGCGCAGTTCCAGACTAAGCTCAGCACCCTGCGTTCCAAATATCCCCACGGCAGCATCTGGGAAGGCGTCTACTATGAAGGCGGCTACGCCAGAGCGTGGGAATGTTGGGCATACGCGGCACAAATGCTCTATGAGGTGTTCGGCGTCAGATTCTACGGCGACAGTATGATGAGTAACATATCCTATAATGTCTACGGCATCTGCGCGGGCGACTGGGTACGCATCGACTGGGATTCCCATTCCATCTTCATCACCAAGGTCACCGACAACGGCGTCTACTTCACCGACGGCAACGGTACCGGCGTGTATAATCAGGTTCGCTGGGACGGCTTTTACTCATGGTCGGAGATCGCGCGGCGATTCAGCTATCGACTGTATGTCCCCGGCAACGATCTGACCGGCAACGCCGTCATGCACACCATTTCGTATAACGCCAACGGCGGCTCCGGCTCCGTCAGCTCCCAGAGCGTTGCGCCGGGCGGCGGCTTCACCGTCAAGGACAGCAGTTTTTACCGCGCGGGCTATCGCTTTACGGGCTACACCGTCAACCGCTCCTCCGACAACAAGTGGTTCTGTTTCGGCGGCAAGGGCTGGCAGTACGCGGATGACGTCGAATACTACGGCTACAATTACGCGATCTATGACCCCGGCGAGGAGCACTCGATCAACACCGCGTGGCTGGGCAGCACCACCTCCCCCACCACCTTCACCTTCTACGCGCA
This sequence comes from uncultured Ruminococcus sp., assembly GCA_902764715.1. Taxonomy (GTDB): domain Bacteria; phylum Bacillota; class Clostridia; order Oscillospirales; family Acutalibacteraceae; genus Ruminococcoides. Next base: position 9,857 of record CACWXE010000111.1, read on the forward strand.
GTGGGAGCCGATCCACACCGTCGCCTATGACGCGAACGGCGGCTCCGGCAGCAGTATCAGCTCCGATAAGCTCGGCGCGAACGAGGTGTTCACCCTCAAGGATAACGACCTGACCCGCGACGGCTATGACTTTGCGGGATATATCGTCAGACGTTCCTCCGATAACAAGTGGTTCACGAACAGCGACGGCTGGCAGTCACAGAGCGATATCTATCAAAACGGCTACATCTACAGCTATTACTATCCGGGCGAATCCTACCGCATGAGCGCCAACTGGCTCGAGGATCTCGACGAAGAGACCACACTTACCTTCTACGCGCAGTGGCTCCCGCACGAGGCTAAGCTCGAATTCATGGCGAATTACAGCGGCTATAACCATATGCTCGGCTCCGACTTAAGGGGCAACTATTCGAACTACATTTTCTCCCGCGATCAAGATGTCTACACGGTAACGCGCGACAGCTCCGAACGCCTGAACAACGCCGATTCGTTAAAGATCGTCGGAAAATACGCGGGTGAATCGGGCAGTGACCTCGCCTTTAAGACCTCCACCAATTACGGCTACGGCGACGGGTATTTCACCGCGGCGCCCGCAGGCGACAGCAAGATCTTTTATCTGCATTTCTACGCCAAGGCGGACGTTGACAACGCCAAGATGTATTTCCGCTGGGGCTATTCGAGCGATTTCACCTCTGTCACGCTGACAAAGGAATGGCAGACCTACTACGTCGCGCTGCCCAAGTCCCCCTACTACAGCCCGACGATCCATCCGTATTTTGACAAAGCGGGCACCTATTACATCAACTCGCTCGCGCTCAGCGACATCGCGTGGACGTCCAACGTCGTTCCGGAGACCGGCTTCAAGGCGGCGGCGGATCAGACCTTCACCCGCGGTGAGGCTCCGGGAACTCTTCCCACTCCCACCCGCAGCGGCTACACCTTCACGGGATGGTACACCGAGCCGGAGGGCGGCAGCAGGATCACCGCCAACACAAAGATCGCTTACAGCGTGCTTCGACTCTATGCGCACTGGCGTAAGGACAGCTCCAAAACGCCTGTCAAAACCGTCAAGGCGAACGGTCACATCTACGCGCTGTATGACAACCAGCTCGGCTGGGAGGACGCCGCCGATTTCTGTGAAGAGCAGGGCGGTCATCTGGTCTCGATCAACTCCGCCGAGGAGAACCGGCTCGTATATGATATGATCAGCGACAGACAGGGCTACTGCTGGATCGGTCTGACATACACGGATCACGCCTCGGGTTGGGTATGGGTCGACGGTACCGACTATGACGACTATCACAACTGGTATGATCCCTACTACGGCACCACCGACTCCGGCGAGTACTACGCGATGATCTACCCGATGGATTACGGCAACAATCCCTACGCGGGCACATGGGATAAATGTACCGGCAGTGATTACTACTGTTCCTACTACGGCTACTACAATTCCTTCTACATCTGCGAGATCGACGATCCCGTCATCCTCGGCGATACCGACGGCAATACCGAGGTAGAGACCATCGACGCGACGCTGATCCAGCGGTATCACGCGGGATTGGAGCTCGGACTGTTCGACAGCGAGATGCGCGCCGACGTCAACGGCGACGGCGTCATCGATATCATCGACGCAACCTTCATCCTCAGATATCTGTCCGGCATGGACATCCCGTATGATGTCGGAGAATGGATCAATAAAGCAAACAATTATATGTGAAAAGACAGCGGACGTCAACACGACGTCCGCTTTTTTGCTGTCACCTATTGACACATCGCGCATAGAGTGATAATATATCAGCAGTGGGTTAAATCCCGCTAACTGAATAATCTTCGGGGTAGGGTGAGATTCCCGACCGGCAGTACAGTCTGCGAGCGCTGTCAAAGGCGCATGATACGGTGCGATTCCGTAACCGACGGTAACATATCTTTTGATATGAAGTCCGGATGAGAGAAGATATGATTGCGCGAACTGCTCCGTAGGTACCCGAACCTGCGGATTTTTTGTTTTCGCAAAATCCAAATCATGTCTTGTACTTTGGTACAAAGGAGAAACAATGACAAACACAAAAAATAACGATCGGCTCAAGTCGCTGCTCGCGATGGCGATGCTCACGGCGCTGGCTGTGGCGGCGGACGTCTTTCTGCGGATCCCCGGCATCGGCGGCTTCCTCACCTATGAGCCCAAGGATGTGATCCTGACCATCGGCGCGTTCATCTTCGGACCCATCGCGGGGCTGATCATGTCGCTGGTCGTCTGCCTGATCGAGATGGTCACGGTCAGCACCACGGGCTTCATCGGACTGCTGATGAACTTCCTCGCCTCGGGCGTATTCGTCGGCGTGAGCTCCGTGATCTACTGGCGCAAAAAGACCATGTCGCGCGCGATCCTCGGACTGACGCTGGGCTCGCTGTCCATGCTGGTGATCATGCTGCTGTGGAACTACATCATGACGCCGATCTTCATGGGCGTACCGCGCGAGGCGGTGCTGCAGATGTTCCTGCCGCTGCTGATCCCGTTCAACCTGATCAAGGCGGGGCTGAACTCCGCGCTGATCCTCTTCCTCTACAAGGCGGTGGTCACCGCGCTGAGAAAGTCGCACCTGATCCCCGAGCGAGAGAGCCACGACGGCACGCAGAAGCGCTCGAATACCATCCTCACCGTCAGCATCTCCGCGGTACTGGTCATCACACTGATACTGGTCCTGCTGATCTTCGCGGGGAAAATGTAAAATATAATATACAAACGAAGGCTGCCGCATGATGGTATGCTCCCTTTATGGAAGACAGTGAAATAAAAAACACTGTTAACCATGAAGGGAGCATTGTTATGTCCAAAAACAGGAAAAT
>CACWXE010000112.1 GCA_902764715.1 uncultured Ruminococcus sp.
GATGATGAAGTCTACGAGCTTCTTTATCAGCTCATCATTCTCATAAAAGTCACGTGACACATAGGCATGTCTGTCATAGAGTCCGATGACCGTATCAGAGCTCTCGCCGAAGATGTAGATATTGTCATCTCCCACCAGCTCGTGGATCTCCACGTTGGCTCCGTCTTCGGTGCCGAGGGTAACTGCACCGTTGAGCATGAACTTCATGTTTGAGGTTCCGGATGCCTCTTTGCTGGCAAGGGAGATCTGCTCGGATATATCAGCCGCAGGTATGATGATCCCTGCCTTCTGAACGTTATAGTTTTCGATCATCACTACGCGCAGGTAAGGTGCCACCTCAGGATCCTTTGCACACAGATCCTGCAGGCAAAGGATCAGATGGATGATATCCTTTGCGATAACATAGGCAGGTGCTGCCTTTGCTCCGAAGATCACGGTGATCGGACGGGTAGGCTTCTTGCCGCTCTTGATCTCAAAGTACTTGTAGATCACATAAAGCGCGTTCATCTGCTGTCTCTTGTATTCATGGAGACGCTTTACCTGAACATCATAGATCGAGTCAGGGCTTATCTCTGTATTCTGGGTATCCTTAAGATACTTCGCTGCAACTTTCTTATTATTTGTCTTTATTGCAAGCAGCTTATCGAGCACCTCGGTATCATCTGCATACTTTAACAGTCCCTCGAGTCTGTCCGCATCCTTTAAGAAGCCGTCTCCTATCAGGCTTCTGATCAGCTCCGTAAGTTCGGGATTGCAGTGCATCAGCCATCTTCTGAAGGTGATACCGTTAGTCTTGTTGTTGAACTTTCCGGGATAGATCTTCGAGAAGTTCTTCAGCTCACTCTTTTTGAGGATGTCGGTGTGCAGCGCAGCCACTCCGTTAACGGAATATGAATAATGAATATCCATATGTGCCATGTGAACACGTCCGTCATCATCGATGATGTATGTGGTCGGATCAGCAAACTCGTGTCTTACACGGTTATCAAGCTCCCTAATGATCGGAAGCAGATGAGGAACAACCTCCTCCATATAGTCCATGGGCCACTTCTCAAGCGCCTCTGCCAGGATCGTGTGATTTGTGTAAGCACATGTCTTTCTGACTTCCGAGATAGCCTCGTCCATCGTGAACCCGCGAAGCTGCAGCAGTCTGATGAGCTCCGGGATGACCATCGAGGGATGTGTATCGTTGATCTGAATCGCGACATACTCATGGAGTCTGTGGATGTCTCCGCCGCGCTCCTCGGTCTCTGCGAGGATCAGCTGAGCCGCATTACTTACCATGAAATACTGCTGATATATCCTGAGTACCTGTCCCGCTCTGTCGCTGTCATCAGGATACAGGAAAAGTGTCAGGTTCTTTTCTATCTCGTTCTTATCAAAGCTTATGGAATCTCCGTTTACCAGATTCTCATCCACGGAATCCAGATCAAACAGATGCAGCTTATTGATGCCCTCCGTCTGATATCCGGGAACGTCTATATCATACATAGCCGAACGCACGGTACAGCGTCTGAAAGGAACCAAGAAACTCCTGTCTGTACGATTGAGCCAACATTTATCCGTGATCCAGGGATTCTTTACCTCTTTCTGAAGCCTGTTCTCAAACTTCTGCTCAAACAGACCGTAATGATAGTTGAGTCCCACACCGTCTCCGGGCAGAGCCAGTGTCGCGATCGAATCCAGGAAACATGCCGCAAGTCTTCCGAGTCCGCCGTTTCCGAGTGAAGGCTCGGGTTCGTACTCCTCGATGAGCGACAGATCCTTGTTATGCTTCTTAAGTGCCTCCTTAACCCCGTCATACATGCCGAGATTGATGAGGTTGTTTGATAAAAGCTTTCCGATCAGAAACTCAGCCGAGATATAGTAAACCTTCTTCTTGCCTGAAAGCTTGGGACGATTTGCCATCTCCTGCTTCGTAAGGATCAGCAGTCCCTTTTGGATCTCTTCCTCGGTACACTGAGCGATCCCTCTGCCAAAGTTGGCCTTCAGTACTTCCTCTATCCTTTGCTCCATTAATCTCTCCTTTCGTTGTCACAATGTGCTCAAATGATACACAAAAGTTTTACCTTCCGTACAATCTCGTCAGTTTTTTCATCTCTGCCGAAAGATCCTTGGTCAGCGCGTCCTTGTCCATGCGCCATTTCCAATTCTCCCCTATCGTAGACGGAGTATTGATCCTGGCCTCGTTTGAAAGTCCGAGCCAGTCCTGCATAGGTATTATACACATATCTGCGGACGACGCCAGCGCTGCACGCACCAGCTTTCTGGTGAGAACCGCCTTATTCTTTACATGATAGTCGACATAATCCTGAACCTCGGCAAGCTCAGCTTTTTTGATGCTGTCCAGCCATCCGCGCAGCGTCTCGTTATCATGCGTGCCGGTATATACCACGCAGTTTTTACAATAATTGAAGGGCAGAAAGTCATTCGTCTTATCGGAGGATGAGCTCTCATCCCGTCCGTCAAATGCAAACTCCAGGACCTTCATATTCGGGAAACCTGTGTCTTTGACCAGCTTTCTGACGGAATCCGTCATAAAACCGAGATCCTCTGCAATGATCGGAGTTTCTCCTATCTCTTTTTTGACAGCCTTAAAGAGCGCCAGTCCGGGACCCTTCTTCCATTTGCCCTTCCTGGCATTCTTTGCACCGGCAACGATGCTGTAATACTCGTCAAAACCTCTGAAATGATCTATACGGATGACATCATAGAGCTTCATGCAGTTTTTCATACGCTCTATCCACCAAGCATATCCGGTCTCTTTGTGATACTTCCAGTCATAGAGTGGATTACCCCAGAGTTGTCCGTCTGCCGAAAAAGCATCCGGAGGACAGCCAGCAACTGCAACCGGACTTCTGTCCTCATCCATCTGGAAAAGCTCGGGATGCGCCCATACATCTGCACTATCCTCGGCAACATAGATCGGAATGTCACCGATTATCTTGATCCCGGACTTATTGGCATACTTCTTCAGCTTCTCCCACTGACCGAAAAATTCATACTGGATCCACTCATAGAAGAGGACTTCATCGGCATACTTTTGAAAAGCAGCCTTGATCGCCACAGGCTTACGAAGTCTGAGTTCATCCTCCCACAGCATAAAAGAAGCTCCGCCGTGTGCGTTCTTTAATGCCATGAACAGAGCATAATCCGGAAGCCACTTTTTATTCTTTTTCACAAATCGCTCCACCTTGGAACGCTTATCATCCGAGATCCTGCCAAAAGCTTTCTTCAGGAGCGGGTAGCGATTCTCATATAATAGTCCGTAGTTTATATATTTATCATCTGCCTTAAGCTTTGCACGATCGCACTCAGCCTTTTTCAGGAGTCCCTCATCTATAAGCTCCTTCAGATCGATAAAATAAGGATTTCCGGCAGCAGTCGAGAACGACTGATACGGCGAATCTCCGTAACTGGTCGGTCCTATCGGCAGCATCTGCCAGTAGCTCTGACCTGACTTTGCCAAAAAGTCCACAAATTTATATGCTTCTTTTGAAAAGCAGCCGATCCCATATGCACCCGGCAGTGAAAACACCGGGAAAAGTACTCCGCTTTTTCTCATCAAATTCTCCTTTTGATCAACCTATTTTCTTGACCGAATCGCGTGTCAAAAGCTCAGTGGGGAATACCGTGTCAGCTATACCCTCTTCCTGTGATATGAGCTTTAAGAGGATCCTGACGGATTCCAAAGCCATCTCATGACGCGGCTGGACCATCGTTGTGATCCTGGGATTCATGTAATCTCCAAGCTCTATACCGTCGAATCCGACAACCGAGATATCATCGGGGATCTTCAGTCCCGCATCATATATGGCGCGATACGCACCTATCGCGGTAAGATCCGATATACAGTAAACAGCCGTGAATTCTTTTTTTGACGCGATCAGTTCCTTGGTAACGACATATCCGTTTTCTACGGTGAACTCGTCGATATCCTTCTTCATATGAAAGACCAGATCCTCGTCCACTTCTATGCCGTGTTCCTCCAGCGACTTCCTGTAGCCCAAAAGTCGCCCTCCTGCGACTGCCATATCACCCTCGACACCGGCTATGATAGCGATCTTTTTATGACCCATATCGCAGAGATAATCCACCATACGCTTTGACGCAGCGATATCGTCAATACCTACTGTCGGACAGGGAGCATGAGGCCCCTCGATCGTATGTGAGACCGTGCAAAAGACATAAGGAACATTAACGTTTAACAGAGACTTGCTGTTGGGATTGATCCATCCGCCGAGGAATACGATACCCTTAAGCCTCTTTTCCTTTGAAAGCCGAAGCGCTTCTGCCGGGATGTTCACATCATTGTCAACGGAATGAAGCAAAAAGTCATAACCGTTCTTTTCAAGCTCGTTCTGAAAATCGTCATACATCGATGTGAAGAAGATGTTCCCAACACCACAGACTATCAATGCTATGGTGTTGGACTCCGTCATCTTGAGATTCCTTGCACTCGTATTGGGAACGTATCTGAACTTCCTTACGGTCTCAAGTATCCTCTCTTTTGTCTTTTCATTGATGCCCGGATCATCATTTATCGCACGCGAAACAGTGGAAACACCCACTCCGCAGATCCTGGCAATGTCTTTTATGGTGATATTTTCGCTCATTCTTATCCCTTAACTGCACCTGCCGCAACGCCCTTGATGATGTACTTCTGGCAGGCAAAATAGAATATGATTACCGGAATGATGGATAACAGGATCAGTGCCATCGTAGCACCGAGGTCAACCGTTCCGTAGCTTCCCTTAAGATACTGGATATGTATCGGTATGGTCCTGTACTCGTTGATATCCAAAACAAGATAAGGGAGCAGATAGTCGTTCCATACCCACATAAGCTCCAGGATGCCGACTGAGATAAGCGTAGGCTTAAGCATGGGGACAACTACCATAAAGTATGTACCGATAGGTCCGCAACCATCGATCGCTGCCGCCTCCTCTATCTCCAGAGGAATGGTCTTTACAAATCCCACAAACATAAAGATCGCCAATCCTGCACCGAAGCCCAGGTATACGATCGGAATCGTAAAGGGCGTGTTGAGCTTGAGCTTGTCCGCTGTCTTTGAAAGCGTGAACATTACCATCTGGAAAGGAACTACCATTGAGAATACGCAAAGGAAATATACGATCTTGCAGATCATATTATCAACTCTTGCGATATACCATGCAGCCATGGATGTAAAGAGAAGGATCAGTCCGACTGAAAGGACGGTGATCACAACGCTGTACATAACGCTCTTGAAAAAAGGATAGTTTCCGAAGGTCATACCCTTTACAAAGTTGGAGAATCCTGCGTTCATCTCACCCGTAGGCAGATCAAAAGTATTTGTCTTAACAAATGTATTTACCTTAAAAGAATTGATCACAACTGCCAGAACCGGGAGCACCCATATGATACATACGAAAGCAAGAACGACTGAGTAGATCGTTTTTCTTATTATATCTTTCTTCATTACTGCTGCACCTCCCTCTTTCTGGTATAAGCAAGCTGTAACAGTCCAAGTCCGGCAACCAGGATGAAGAACAATACCGCCTTTGCCTGAGCCACGCCTGTAGCTGACTTGTTGGAACCGTAGAATGTATTAAAGATATTTAATGCCATCATCTCTGTTGTCTTGATCGCCGATCCGTCGGGCTGGATGATGAAAGGCTGTCCGCCTGTCAGTGCAAGGTTCTGATCGAAAAGCTTGAACCCATTGGTAAGTCCGAGGAATGAGCAGATCGTTATCGAAGGCATGACATTCGGGATCGTGATCCTGAAAAGGATCTGGCTGCGACTTGCTCCGTCTATGCTGGCAGCCTCGATCATATCGTCCGGAACTGCCTGAAGTCCTGCGATATAGATGATCATCATATATCCGACCTGCTGCCAGATCATCAGTATGATCAGTCCCCAGAAGCCGTACTTTGTCTCCAAAAGGATAGATGTACTGTATCTGGAAAGAATACCGTCAAAGATCATCGCCCAGATGTATCCCAAAACGATACCGCCGATAAGGTTCGGCATAAAGAATACCGTTCTGAAAAGATTGCTTCCCTTTATGTTCTGAGTCAGGATGTATGCAACCGTGAAAGCCAGAACATTTATAAG
>CACWXE010000113.1 GCA_902764715.1 uncultured Ruminococcus sp.
GTTGTCATTCTTTCGATGCCCCCGGCTGCAGGGGGCAAGCCTGTGTTATCCCCTTCTAGGGGTAGTGCAAACCACCCGTTGAACGGGTGGTTTTGATTATAACCTATTATTTTGGCGGTATTATACAAAAAGTCCGCGAATCCTTATTTTTCAAGGGTTTACGGACTTTGTTTTTATGTTTTCTTTACAGATCCACCCGGACAAACCGTTTTTGCGCAACGCGGCAGGAAAACAGGGTGCCGGCGGCGTAGATGAGCGCGGCGATGGCGAGGATGCCGAGCTGCAGCCCCAGGCGTTCGCCGCCGGGGGCGTTGAAAAACGCCAGCCCCGGAAAGAAGTGCAGCGCCTCCCCGACGAAAACCAGCAGCAGCGTGGCAATGCCGAACCGCAGGAAGGGCATGCCGATCTTGTAGCCGGTTTTGAAGAAGCCCGTGATGAAAATACCGTTGAAGGCGGCGTAGATGAGCAGCACAAAGGCAAGAAAGAGGGGAGTGGCGTTCATCAGCGCGTTGCCCACATAGGGTGCCGCACCGGCAAGCGCCGTCATGCGCAGGACGGTGAGAACCGCCATCAGCGCGAAGCCGATGAGCTGGATGAAGCAGGTGAAGACATATTTCGCCGAAACACAGTCCGTTTTTTTCACCGGCAGCAAAACAGTGTAAAGCGTGTCGTTCGCCTCTCTCGCGTTCTGGAAGGAGTGGAACACGCCGAAGCAGACGAAGAACGCCCCCATCAGGATGGGATATCCGGGCAGCAGCGTCATCAGCGTCGCAGCCAGAAAAATCCACGACAGCGGCGACGCCGCCAGCCGGATCTCTTTACTCAGCAGCTTTTTCATACAGACTCTCCTTTTCAAAATGCACCATGATCTCGTCCAGCGTGTTTCCGCAGCCCGTTTCTTTGCAGCGGGAGAGGAACGCCGCCATCGGCTCGCTCGCGATCAGCTTCCCTTTGGCGATATAGGTGATGTCGTCCGCGCACTTTTCCAGGTCGGAGGTGATGTGTGTGGAGAATAAAACGGCGATCCCCTGATCCCGCAGGAAACGGAAGGCGTCCAGCAGCTCCTCGCGGGAAACGGGGTCCAACCCGCTGGTGGGTTCATCCAGCAGCAGCAACCGCGCCCCGTGCGAAAGTGCCAGGGTCAGGTTCAGCTTCACCCGCATGCCCTCGCTCAGCTCTCCGGGCGTTTTTTCCGCGTCCAGCGAGAACAGATCCATATAGCGGCGGCAGGCGTCGTCGTCCCAGTTGTCATAAAAGGTTTTTGTCACATCCAGCAGCTTTCGGATGGGCTTGCGCTTGTAGTAGTCCACAGCGCCGCCGGCAAAGCCGATCTGCTGCTTCACTTCCCGCTCGTGTCCGGCAAACTCCCTGCCGAAATAGCGGATCTCTCCGGCGTCCGGGTGTACGATGCCAAGAATAGATTTTAGCGTGGTGGTTTTTCCCGCACCGTTGCGACCGATGAAGCCCATGATGCTGCCCTCACGCACGGAAAACGAAACGTCCGACAGCGTAAACTTCGGGTATTTTTTGCAAAGCTCCCGCACCTCCAGCACGTTCATTCCTCTTCCTCCTCCGTTTCGTCAGCGCCGAACACCAGCGCGCCCAGCTGCGTAAAGGTGGATTTCGGCGGGATGGCGATCCCCTTCGTCCGGTCTCCCAGCAGCAGCAGCGTATCCCCCGGCGCGATGCCGAAGATCTCTCGCGCCTCCTTCGGGATCACGATCTGTCCCTTCGCGCCGACCGTGACGCTCCAGGCGTATTTGCCCTTTGGTCTTCTCATAATACCAATCCCTTTCGATGTGATTTGTATGTTTTGTTATACAAATCATACCACACGGATAAGCGTTTGTCAAGCCCCGACACAGGGGCGGCGCTTATAAATCGGAATTTGAAGGTGAGATTTCCCTTTTATATACCTTCCTTCAAGAAGCATATCGGTCTTTATCCCGGAGATGGAGCAACGGTTGCTTTTTGCGGAGAAACTTGCCGGTTTTGAAGTCAGCAAAGGAACGATCCGGTATCAGCCCGATCGAACCTCACTCCTCACTCCTAACTCCTAACTCCTAACTATTCTTCATCTCCCTCTTGCCGTAGACAGGATTATGTGTTACAATGTAAAATGATTTAATAGGGTCAAGAGGAAGAGGGCGATGGAAACCCTTTCAACTGCTGACCCGAATCAGACAAACAACAAAAGGAGAGGATTGGATGGCTAAACAACCGAAATCCCCTGTCAAGACGGCTGAGAAGAAGTCTTTTCCGTTCTTCGACAAGCTCACTGAGCGTCATCTGTCGCTCGAACGCATCGTAGCGGCGCTGATGTCAGCCGTGCTGATGGCGTACATCTACGCGCTGTTATCGCACGGAAACTTCGCCGAGCTCAGCAGCTATTACAACAGTATCAGCTTCGTCGGATTCTTCGCGATCGCGATACTCGGCTTTGCGGCGCTGGTTGGTGTGACATGGCTCTCAAAGAACCGGTACATCATCCCGTGGGCGCTGATGCTTACGGCGTTCGCGGTATCGGTGCTGTTCGCGGCGAATTACAAGGACGGCGGCGCGCTGTTCTGTGTCGGCGTCGGCGTGGTGGATCTGATCATCGTGCTGTGGGAGGTGCGCGGCGACAAGCTCGGCATCTCCGGTATCACGGTCAGCCGCAAGGTCGCGCTGATCATTGCCGCGGTGCTGTTCGCGGTGACCACCTTCGTGTTCGGCTACTTTACGTCGATCAAATACCGCACCTATACCAATTTCGCGTTCGACTTCGGCATCTTCGCCCAGATGTATGAGCGCATGGCGGTGAGCTTCTCGCCGAGCACTACGGTAGAGCGCTCACATATGATGTCGCATTTCGGCGTGCATTTCTCGCCGATCTTTTACCTCTTCCTGCCGGGATATTACATCTTCCGCAGTCCGATCTATCTGTTCTATGTACAGAGCGCTTCGGTGGCGGCGGGCGTATTCGCCGTGTATCTGATCTGCGGCAAGCTGGGCTTTTCGGGCAAGCTGACGCTCGCGCTTGAGCTGATGTACGCCTTCTATCCCTGCCTGTTCAACGGTACCTTCTATGATTTCCACGAAAATAAATTTTTGACGACCATCATCCTGTTCCTGTTCTATTTCATCCTGAGCAAGAACACGATATGGGAGTTTGTATTCGCCTTTATGCTGTTGATGGTCAAGGAGGACGCGGCGATCTATCTGATCGCGATCGCGCTCTTTATGATGATCAACCGCAAGGAGGTTTTGCGCGGCGGCATCATGCTGGGCATGGCGGTCGTTTACTTCCTCATCGCGCAAAAGATCGTGGCGGCAGTCGGCAGCGAGGGCGTCATGATCAGCCGCTTGAGCGACTATTTCGTCAACGGCGAAAAGACCTTCTTCTCCGTATTCAAGTCCGTGTTCTTCGATATGGGCTTTTTGATCAAGCAGATGTTCACGGTCGAAAAGCTGCCCTTCATCCTCTGGATGCTCGCGCCGGTGGCATTCGCGCCGTTCGCGACCAAGAAGATCAGCTCCCTGATCCTGCTGTTCCCGATCATCCCGATCAACCTCATGCAGAGCTGGAAGTACCAGTACGATGTGGACTATCAGTACACCTACGGCGTGGCGGCGCTGATTTTGATGAGCGCGATCTTTGTCATCGCTAAGCTCAAATCCGATCCCAAGCGCATCGTGGTGCTCACCTCGCTGTGCCTGTGCGCGGTGATGACGGCGTCGCTGGTCTATCCCAAGATGGTCAACGTGAGCGGTTATCTGAAGAATTCCGGTTCCACCTGTCAGCAGGTGGACGAGCTGCTCGAGAGCGTGCCCACCGACGCGACCGTGACGGCGACCCACAGTCTGGTGCCGCATCTGTACAAGGTGGAATGGCTCTATACGATGCCCGATTACTACAAGCAAAACCGTGATAAGCCTGTGGATACCGACTACTTTGTCATCGATACGCGTTACAGCGATATCGCGAACGAGATGAAGCAGATCATGGGCAACAACTACAATCTGGTTAAGTCGGCGGGATTTGCCGAGCTGTATCAGCATAAATAATGGGGGATAAGATGAAACGAGTTTTATTGATCGCGGCGGCAGTGATGCTGGTGCTCCTGACCGCGGCATGCGGAAACGGCAAGTCGTCCTCTGTGCCGGAAACAAAGGCACAGCCCGCTACCGACGCGCCGTATATCGACACCCAGCTCAGCGAGCCGGAATGGACCTATGCCGAGGGCACGCTGCAACTGCTCAGCGCCGATAACACGGTATTGGCGAGCGGCAAGGAGGATATCCTGTATTTTGCCATCGTGACCGACAAGGACGGCTCTCAGGAACTGCGCTTCAAGCTCAGTGACGCGGTTGCCGCAAAGCTGAAGGATCAGAGCGCCGACGCCGCATACACCATGACGCTCAACAATGAAATGATCGGAACCGCAAAGCTGAACAGCGACGGCACTGAGGCGGTCATCACCGCGGATAACACCGTCGGCGATATCACCAAGGTCGCTTCCAAGATCAGAGGTCTTGCATAAGTATCCGGCGGAATATAATTCTGTATCAGAAAAATAGGCTGATGTTTGACAGCACCGATTGCTCACAGGGCAGTCGGTGCTTTTGTCTGTCATGACAGGATGAGCGAAGTAAATGAGTCAATCGTAGGGCGGGGGTGCTCCCCGTTGGGGTGACGTCACGAAGTGAAAGTGGGAGATTCCCCTGATAGGGGAAATGTCCGCGAAGCGGACAAAAGGGTTGCCGTTCTCGCTTAGAGAAAGGCGTCTCCGCCGAGGAATGCTCCCGCCGAAGCATCTCCAATAAATCCCATTTTACCGCGAAGCAAATCTATTCCTCCGTAGGGTACGGCATTTATGACGTACCGAGAATGACGGGCGTATTTGTTATCGAAAGAGTGAGATAGGGGAGGATCGTTCCTGTTATGCGGATGACCTATGGTCATCCCTACGGAAACATAGATCTTCTATCTTATTTTCCTGATATAGGAAAAGTTCCTGATGTGCGGTACGTCGGCAAGCGCCGTACCCTACATAGCGTGCATCTCCTTAACCGACAATGCATTTTAACCAAAGCCCTGCCGCGGGAGCAGCACAGTGGCGTTTAGCCAATCACAGGCTTTGCCTGTTCTTGGAGCGCTGTTGCATGGGAGTTGTACACCAAATCAAAGATTTGGACAACTCCTCAAACCCGCTCCCCTACAAATTTACTGCAACGTTTACTGTAATTTCCTCACGCCGATCTTGCGGCGTATGCCTCAAAATGACTGCAGAACAGGATCATGGACAACAGATCGTTATTGTAGCCCTTCTCCTTGAGACGGTCGCATTCGTTGTCGATCACGCGCTTACAATCCTCGACCGTATATCCTTGCTTGAGGCGTTTGGTGATCAGCGAACCGTTGCCGAAGTTGGTCACACGGACGTTGGTGCCGGCACGTTGGTAGAAATAATCGATGACCGCATGGACATCCGCAAGGTACTCCAATGGAATGAGATGATCCGGACGGGCGCTGTGCGCCTCGTTTTTGTTTTCTTCCTCTTCATTGTATTCCTTTTTGTTTTCTTCTTCTTCATTGTTTTCTTTTTTGTATTCTTCTTCTTTTTCTTCTTGGCAGCAATTGGCGGCAATTGCCACGCTTGCCCGATTCTTTTGATGGAGCGCCTGAGCGCCGAGCCTGCCGACCTCGGAGCGTTTTTGACAGATATCACGGTATTTGTCAAAGTCGCGGTCGATCTGATCCGCGATCCCGCAAAAGGTGACGTCAAGCGTCTGATCATCGGAAAAATCAGTGATCTCGCCGCTGCTGCCGTATCGCAGCATTGCCTTGACCAGTCTGCCTGCCTGCGCGTCGGAGAGCTTTTCGAACTGCTTGCAGCGGTCGATATACAGGTTGATTGCCTTCGGTTTTTTCATCTTCTTACCTCCGTATGGTTCTTTCACCTATGCCGAGATAAAGAAAAAAGTTGCATAGTTTTATGCAACTTCCAGTTTGTCGAAAAAGTATATAAGTTAGGAACAGTACGTCTATCATCCTCCCTCTGACGAGGGAGGTGGGCTCGCTTGCGAGCTCGGAGGGAGAGATAA
>CACWXE010000114.1 GCA_902764715.1 uncultured Ruminococcus sp.
TTTTATCGGTTTGAGCCCTCCTAGCGGAGGCAGCAGACCCTTTTGTCCGCGTTGCGGACATTTCCCCTAGTAGGGGAATCTCCTTTCCCAAAGGGAGCCTTTAAGTAGTTTTCAGATAGGCTCTCCGATGCCGTCGACCGCGATCCCTACGCCGGCAAGCCAGCGCTGGATGAGGGTCACATCGAGGATGGTCGCGTCACCGTCACGATCAACGTCCGCGACGTCTTCACTGAACGCGGTCGTTGGACCCACTCCGGCAAGATACCGCTGGAGAATGGTGACGTCGAGGATGGTCACCTCTCCGTCGCCGTCCACGTCGCCGAGGATACGGACAGGCTCGGTGGGCGCTTCGGTGGGTGCCTCTGTGGGCGCTTCCGTGGGCAATTCGGTCGGCTCCTGCGCGCCTGTGCCCGCATAATCAAAGTGGAAGTAGTTGTAGGAAACGTTGTTTGTCGTAATGCTCATATTGCGGTCATACCAGTTGGCGGTATCATAGAACACCTTGACCGTATGCGCGCCCTCGCTGAGGTCGAGGGTCAGGTGGGTGCTGACCTGATTCGTATGATTGCTGTAGACCTCGGGGAATACGAGCGAGCCCTGATCCTCGCCGTCCACATAGACGGAACGGATCGCGCAGCTGACGCCGGAGGTGGCGTCGCCGGGGTTGTTATAAATGCCGCTGAGCAGGTAGCGACCTGCCTTGCCGACCGTGACGGTCAGCGTCAGATCCGCGCTGCGGGAACGGTTGTCGATCACGTAGCCCGAGGAGATCAGGCTGCTGCTCGACACACTGCCGCTCTCGGCTTCGATCTTGATCCTGTCGGGGCTGATGACGATCGGCTTGCTCAGCTCGGAGCAAACGCCGTCGGGCGAGACCGCCATCAGGCTGTAACAGCCGTAGACGCTCGCGTCGGGTGTGTAGCTGCCGCCGCTGACGTCGATGTACTCCTTGCCCGTCCAGAGCTTGTAGGTCAGTCCGCTCTTGGGCGTCCAGACCAGTCTGCCGCCCGCCGAATTCATCGTGGGCATCTCGGGGCAAACGACGAGGTTATCTTCGGATTTAATGATCTTGTAGGCGGTGTTGCTCTGCTCCATCTCGATCTCGATGGTATGGCTGCCTGTGTTATCGGGGGTGAATACATAGCTGTTGATGTCTTTTGTAACGCCGTCGACCTTGAAGGACTTGACGCGGTCGCCCTCGCCCGTGAGGGTGATCTTCAGCGTCGCGTCCCTGTATTTGAAGTTTGACAGCTCAAAGGGACCTTCCATCCAGCTCGGGATCGAGGGGTTGAAGGTGACGCCGTCCTCGTCATAGTTCATGCCAAACATCACGCGGTAATAGCCCGCCAGCGTGCCGGCGATCGACCAGAGCTGCTGGTCGGATTCCACACCCTCGCCCGTGCGGTAGTCGATGACCTCTTTGTTGGTCAGTGAGACCGCCGCGCCGCGCACATTGGAGTTGAAGATCTCTTCGGCGAGCGCCTTGTTATCATGATACGCCGCGCCGACCATCAGGGTGGAATCCCAGCCCGGCCAGATACCGCGGTTGTGATAGACCTTGTCGGCGTTTTGGAGCTTACCCTGCTTTTGCGGATAGACCGTATCCGCGCCGTAATTGACCAGCGGCGAATTCTCGCAGATGTCTCTGAGCTGAGAATCGGTACCGATATCAAACCAGAGGGCAAAGCCGTTGCCGAGTACGTCGGTCTTTTCCGCCTTTACGCTGCCCATGTATTCGGGGTACTCCCACGAAGAATACAGCCCCATGTTCTCATTCCACAGTCTGCTGCTGATCTTCGCCTTTAAGTCCTGCGCGGATCGTGCCCAGCCCTGTTCAGCCGCCTCGCCCTTACCGAGCGCCTTAGCCGCCTTGCTCATGATCTCGAGCACACGGCAGTAGATCGCGTTGACCGAGGCGGTCTTGCTCTCGGCGATCGCGGACAGCCCACTGTCATAGGTCTCGCTCGTCCAGTCGGGATAGGTCTGGTCACGCCAGTCAAGACCGCAGGTCTCGCCGCGGAACAGTCCCGCGTCGGCGTCATAGGCGACATTCATATCCTGTAGGATCGTGTTGGCGCAGACGTCATAGAAATAGCTCAGATGGCTCTTGTTGCCGTCGGTGAGGTAGGTCTCCCAGACGGAGAGCATCGTGATGATCTTATCGGTGGAAACGGGATAGGAGCCGCCGGTGCCCGTATCCTGTTCAAATACGGAAACGCCGTTTGAGGTCTTGATCTTCTCACGCTCGCAGTTGTAGCTGATCTCGGGGAACACCCACGCGAGCGAGTAGAGATTGGACAGCGCCGTGTCGCGCGTCCAGACCTTTTGCCATGCGGTGCCCGTATAGAACACCTGACCGAAGGAATCGGTGTGGATGCTCTTGAGGGCTTCTTCCAGCGAGAGGTTGTAGACCGCCGCCGCGAGCGGAGAATTCTCCGCCTTGAACTGAGGATATGCGGAAAGGTTCTTCGTCTGCGTCCATGTTTTTCTGCTGCCCGTCATGTAGGAGGTGATGGACGTCGGCGAGGTCGCGTAGGCATTGTAGCCTGTGTCGATGACCTTGTCGGGGGTCAGCGTGTAGTCATAGTCGTTGTACTCAAAATCCCACTGGGAGCTGGTGTAATAGAAGGGAACGTTCGTCGCCTGCGCGTTGCCGGTGAGGTTTTCGACGTTGATGACGGCGTTGTCGTTCGCCGTATTGATGAACCGCACGCCCATGGTGGTGTCGACCGTCCAGCTTGTGTCGCCGTCGGTGGACGCTGTGCAGATGACGCTGCTGCCGCTGAGCGCGGCATATTCCTCTGTCGCGTTGTTTTGCAGATAATACGCGCCTCTGCCGTCGGGAATGATGTTCCAGTAGGCGGCGTCGGGATAGGATGAATCCGCGCTTTGGTAGGATACCGCGTTGTTCTTTTGCACGAGCACCAGATCGTTGTGCTCCATCCACTTACAGCGCAGCACGACCTTATTGACGCCCGCTTCGAGCGTGGAATGAGGATACGCCTCGATGATGTGGCTGTCCGCGTAGGCGATAAAGGTCACATCGGCGTCGGCGTCGAGCGTGAGGCTCTCGTTGCCCTCTATCGGAGCCTGGAAGGTGCTCCAATCGGCGGTCGCCGCCTTATACTCATAGGAGCCCTTACTCAGATGGGTCGTGAGGATATAGCGGCCGTTCTCCAAGGTCATGGCGTAATCGGCGGGATTCTCCCAGCCGTTGAACGTACCGCGCAGATAGACTGTCGCGGCGGCAGCCGGCGCGACCGAGCACACGGTCGCCAGACACAGGAGCGTCACGCAGATCAGCGCGATGACACGTATGGATAGTTTCTTCATAAGAGCGCCTCTTTCTTGTGATATGATTAAGATTTATGATGGTTGATTCGTTACAGGCTCATTCCACGCCGCGCATCAGCCTTGTCCCGAGCCAGATAAAGAAGACCGCGCCGCCGATCAAAACGATCATAGCGGCAAGCATGTTCCATAATCCCGCAAGGGCACTGAGCGCCGGAGCGATCGCCACGAGCGCGACCGCCTTGGACAGCTGTGTCATATAGCGCTTTTCATCCTTCGGCTTGACGGAAACACGCGCCCGATACGGCAGCATCTTGTAATCCTTGAAGATCGCCATCAATCCGGCGTAAAACAGTATTGCGGCGGCAAACGCTGCCATCAGGATCGAATATCCGTACTCCATGAAAGCCCCTTCCTACTGTTGATATAAAAAAACAGCCCCATCCATGTGCGCGATGGGGCTGTATATGGTTCTATGTTGTGACCAGTTTTCCGATGTTATCGTCTGTAACGATGCCCGCCAGCCAACGCTGTAAATAGGTTACGTCAAGGATGGTCACTTCCTCGTCTCCATCGACGTCCGCGAGCTTGTCATCGACGGTATACGGAATACTGATCCCTGCCAGATGTCTTTGTAACAGCGTCACATCGATAACCGTGACCTCTTCGTCACCATCGATATCGCCGAGGATACGGACAGGCTCGGTGGGCGCTTCGGTAGGCGCTTCGGTGGGTGCTTCGGTGGGTGCTTCGGTGGGTGCTTCGGTCGGCTGCTGTTCCGCTCCGTAGAGCACCGCGATACCCGTGGCGCCGACATGACCGGTGATCGTTTTGTCGGTAACGGTAAAGGTGTTGCCCGATACCTTATCGACATAGGTGCCCACAGGCACCATGGTGTTGGTATTGTTGACCGAAATATCGGAATCATTGGTCTTTGACACGATCACCGCGCCGCCCTCTCGCAGAACGGCATAATAGGTGCTGCCGCCGAGGACCTTTTCACCCTTGCCGACCATGGCGTTATGGAACTGATTGACAGCGGCGATCTCATCAGAGGTGAAGTGGGTGCTGCCCTTTACGCCGTAGTTGATGGACTGGTGCGCCTTCTGGAAGGGTCTGGAGAGATAGAGGGTCTGTGAATCCGCTCTGGCGGCGAGAAGCGCAAATGCCTTATCAACGGTATTCTGATCCAGATTCTTTGTCCAGCCGCCGAAGTTGACCTCATTGGAATAGGAGTCGTGGCTCTCCGACCAGTTGACGATCTTGCTCGAAGCTACGCCTTTTTTGTTCCAGTTGCCGGTCGACTTGTAGGTCGTTTTATCCCTGACAGCCGACATCAGTGCCGTGCTGTAGACGGTATCTGAGACGCTGATGTACGAAGCGTACTCGTTGATCCAAGTGGTGTTATCGGCATCGGAGGCGCCGTCCGCGGGTGAGCCGAGGATCTCGCCGTACTGGAACATATCGATCTGCGCCATCTTTGACCAGAACGCGCAGTTCTCGGAGGGGAGGGCGATATGCTTGGCGGCATCCCAGCGAATACCGTCAACGCCCGCGTTTTTGAGGCTGACGACCATATTGTAGACCATATTCTGGATCGCGGTATTCTCGCTGTTCAGATCGGGCATACCGATATTCTTCTGAGTCGTCGAATAACGGTCGTCGGCGTTGCCGCGCGCGCCGAGGTTATGGAAATAGGTGGATTTATTGTTTTTGAAAACACTGTCGACAGCGTTCGCCAGATTGCCGTTGTCAGAGCCCGCTACGTGGTTGGCGACGACGTCAACGATGATCTTGACGCCGTAGCCGTGCGCTTCGTTGCATAAGGTCTGCAGATCACTGTAGGAGCCCAACTCGTTGCCTACCGTGAATTTGGTGGGCTGATACAGCCAGTACCATGCTGTTGTATCCGAATGTGGCTGAACTGGTGTTGTCTGTACCGATGTAAATCCTGCTGCTGCAATATTTGAAAGTTCATCTATAATATCTGAAAACTTCCATCCAAAACAGTGTAAGATGTTACCATCCTGACAATTACTTGCTAATCCATAATCTGTTGCTGCTGCCTCTGCCTTTACTGGTGAGTCAAACTTGGTAAATCCCGCTGTGAGAGATAATACCATTGTAGCTGACATAAAGCTGCTAATGAGCTTGCTCTTAAAGCTTTTTCTCATTTTTCTAATTCCTCCTCTTATAATAAAAACCTCTGATCACACGTTCTATTTGTGAATGTGCACACTTCTGTGTATGCACTATACAATTTTTTCAAGTTAAAAGCAACTTAATTTTTAATTTTCGTGTGTTTTGCATAAATTGTCAATTCTTTTTTGTAACAATTGTATATGTTTTAAAACATACCAATCAAAATAATATGCGTATTGCAAAAAAATACTTTTTATAATATTATTGTTTAATAAAAATTATGATTGAGAGGAAGATAAATGATCAGACTTATTATCGTTGTTATTTTTCTTATAATCTTCTTTATTATAAGTATACCTTTGTTCCTTATAGAGTGGATTATCGGAAAAATTAATAAACACGCAAGAGATGTGAGCAGTAAAGCAATTGTTGGTGGAGCATTTCGAATTATACTTTTCCTTACTGGTGTCAAAATAACGGTAAAAGGAAAAGAGAACATTCCAGAAGAATCTTGTCTTTTTGTAGGAAATCACAACAGCTTTTTTGATATTCTTGTCTCATATGTAACAATACCAAAGATATTTGGATATATTGCCAA
>CACWXE010000115.1 GCA_902764715.1 uncultured Ruminococcus sp.
ACGGACGACCAGTACGGTGCCCTCGGGCGCATCGCTGATCTTGACCTCCTGCACGCCGAGGAGGATGCCCAGCAGGCTGTCGCGGATATCCTTGACGTCGGCGGCACGCTGCATGGTCAGATCGTCGCCCGTCGCCGTGAACATATCGATGAACATCTGGCAGATCTGCTCGACCGCCGCCTCGGCGCACTGGTGAGCCTTGATCAGGTTCTCGATCTCGCCCTTCATAAATGGGTCGGCGATGATAGCGATATGACCTTCTAAGATCTCCGCCTCTTTATCTCCGGTCGATTTGCGGACGGCGTCCGCCTGTTCGAGGGTGTTTTGGGTAAACTGATCGATCGCGTCATGGAAACGCGCGATCTCAGCGTCTACATCGGCAATTTCACGAGGCGTATAATCCAGCTTCTGGTCGAGTATGAGCATCACTCTGCCGATGCCGTAGCCATCGGAAACGCCTAATCCTTTCATCATAATAATCACCTCTTTATTATCATTGGTTGAGATTGCCGCAGGGCTAAACAGGCGTGTTTGCCCTTCGCAATGACAAGTTTAAATAAATATTGCGAGGCGCATGCATCCATCCGATCAACGATTGAGATTATCACGGAAAAAGACGCGCGCGTCCTCGCAATGACAAATAATTTGAATTTATTCGCCGAAGCCGCTTTCGATCATCTCTACTGCTTCAGCCAGCGCCGCGTCTTCATCAGCGCCGTTGCAGATGACCTCTACCTCGTTGCCGCACTTGATGCAGGCAGCGATGATATTCATCAGGCTCTTCGCGTTGACGTCTTTACCGTTGACTCTGAGCGTTACGTCGCACGGATGCTTCATCATCGCGGCGGCAAATACATTAGCGGGGCGCATATGGAAGCCCTGCGCGTTTACGATCGTTACCTTTTTTGATACCATAATAGTTCTCCTTTGGGGTCAGGCATGCAGAGGGGGTCAACCCCTCCGCGTACCGAAATGTTTGTATGATCAGCCTTCTTTTGCTACGGGCTTCTTGAACACTGAGAGCAGCAGAGCGCCTACTACAGCACCGATGACCAGCGCGAGGAAGTACATGAGGGGATTGCCGATGGTGGGCAGTACGAAGATACCGCCGTGAGGAGCCATCAGAGTACAGCCGAACAGTGCGGACAGAGCGCCTGCTACCGCAGAACCTACGATACAAGCAGGGATGACCGGCCACGGATGACCCGCAGCATAAGGGATCGCGCCCTCAGTGATAAAGGACAGACCCATGATATAGTTGACGGGACCGCTCTTTCTCTCTTCTGCAGTCCACTTCTTCTTGAAGAAAGTGGTAGACAGCGCGATCGCGATCGGGGGTACCATACCGCCGATCATAACAGCAGCCATGATCATGAAGGGGCCTTCGTTGGTGCCGATCGCACCGGAAGCCAGCAGACCGGTAGCGGTGACGTAAGCAGCCTTGTTGAAGGGGCCGCCCATGTCGATCGCCATCATACCGGCGAGCAGTGCGCAGACCGGAACGATGAGTGCGGGATTCTGAGCCATAGCGGATACGCCCTCAGTCAGCTTGCCGTTGAGCCAGCCGACGATCGGATTGACGGCGCACATCATGACGCCGACGATACCCAGACCCGCAAGCGGATAGATCAGTACGGGCTTGATGCCTTCCAGCGCACGCGGCAGATGGTCGCAGCCCTTTTCGAGCATCTTCATCAGCCAGCCGGCGATGAAGCCTGCGAACAACGCGCCGAGGAAGCCGGATACAGCGGTGCCGTCGCCGCCGGGAGCTGCAAAGGTGGAACCGGTAGCCGCCAGCGAACCGCCGACGAAACCAGCAATGGACTGTGCGATAAAGCCGGCGAGGATCGGGAGCATGAAGCCGAACGCCACGCCGCCGATGGTCTTGAACCATGCCGCCGCCGGAGTAGCTGAACCGAAGTTGCCGTCCTGCGGAGCGCCGGAGATCGCGTCGATCAGGAACGCGATGGCGATGAAGATACCGCCAGCGACAACGAACGGAAGCATATGGGATACACCGTTCATCAGGTGCTTATAGAGCTTTCTGCCGAAGCTCTCATTACCGATGTCGGAAGAACCGCCCTCAGCCTTTTTGTCGCTGTGGAATACGGGAACCTCTTTGTTGACGATCTTATTGATGAGCTCCTGGGGTTTATGGATGCCGTCGGCAACCTTGGTGGATAATACGGGCTTGCCGTCGAAACGAGCGGTCTCAACGCTCTTGTCAGCCGCGATGATGATACCGTCGCAGTTGGCGATCTCGTCAGCGGTCAGAACGTTCTTCGCGCCGCCGGAGCCGTTGGTCTCGACCTTGATGGAGATACCCATCTCGTTACCTGCCTTCTGCAGCGCTTCCGCCGCCATGTAGGTATGCGCGATACCGGTGGGGCAAGCGGTGACAGCAAGGATCTGATAACCGTCTTTCTTTGCCGCGGGAGCAGCCGCCTCCTCGGGGAACTGTGCCGCCTCCTGCTTGTCGATGATGTCGAGGAACTCCTTGGGAGATTTTGCCGCCTTGAGCTTAGCGGTGAAATCCTCATGCATCAGCATCTGCATGAGTCGCGCGAGCACCTCCAGATGAACGTCACCGTCCATGGTAGCCGCGATCATGAAGATTAGCTTGCAGGGCGCGCCGTCGGGAGATTCATAATCTACGCCGTCCGGAACGGTGATCGCCGCCAAAGCCGGAGCCTTGACCGCTTCGCTTTTCGCGTGGGGGATCGCTACTTCCATACCAATGGCGGTAGTGCCCATTTCCTCTCTCTTGAGGATACCCTCCTTGTACGCGGCAGCGTCCTTCAGGTTGCCGCTCTTGTCATGCAGCGCAACCAGGGTATCGATCGCCGCGCTTTTTGATGAAACCTTCGCGCCCAGTTGGATCGCTTCCGCTTTCAACAAATCAGTAATTCGCATAAATACTCTCCTTTCATTTTATTTTGAGTTTTATGTCGTTATCAGTGTCATTCCGTGTAATTCCGCGAAGAATGACAATAATTACCTGAGTGATGATATCAATGTCATTAAGTTAAAATAGTATCTCGCTAACGCTCGAGCAATTGATGCAATTCCTCAGTCGCCAACAGGCGACAGCTCCTTTTACCAAAAGGAGCCTTTAACTCAATAACATTGGTAAACGAATGGCTTTTTAAAGTTTATTTGAGCTGGGCAAAGACCTCGTCGATCTTGGCTCTGGTCGCCAGACCCGGCAGGAAGGACGTCGCGTTGCCGCACGCGGAACCGAGCTTGAGCGCGTAGCCGTAATCGCCCGTCTTGAGGTAACCGGCGATGAAGCCCGCTACCATGCTGTCACCCGCGCCGACGGTGTTGATGACCGGCTGCTTCAAAACGCCGCAGGAATGTGTCGCGCCTGTTTCATCAAGCAGGAACGCACCCTTGCGTCCGAGGGAGACGATGACGTTGCGCGCACCCATCTCTTGGAGCTTACCGGCGTACTTCTCGACGTCTTCGGCGGTCTCCACCTCCGCATGGAAGATCTCGGAGAGCTCCAGACGGTTGGGCTTGATCAGGAAGGGGCGCATGCTCAGCGAGTTGACCAGCAGCTTGCGGGTCGCGTCGACAGCGATCATGATCTTCTTATCCTTGACGCGCTCGAGCATCCGCTCATAGATATCGTCGGGACAGGTCTTGGGGATACTGCCCGCGAGCACCAATGTGTCGCCGTCCTTGATCTGATCGAGCTTTTGCATCAGCTGTTCAAGGGCTGCGTCGGGGATATCGGGGCCCTGACCGTTGATCTCGGTCTCGCCACCGGCTTTGATCTTGATATTGATACGAGTGAAGCCCTCGTCCAGATGGATGAAATCGGTGTGGATGCGGTTATTGCGCAGACCCTTTTCGATCGCCTCACCGGTGAAGCCCGCTATAAATCCGAACGCGGTGCTGTCCAGATCCAGCTCAGCCAACACCTGGGATACATTGATGCCCTTGCCGCCGAAATAGAATTCCTCGCTGTCGGTGCGGTTGGTGGTGTTGGAACGCATATTCGACATACGAACGATGTAGTCGATCGACGGGCTGAGCGTGACGGTATAAATCATTTCTCTACCTCCTTGACGATGGTTATCTCACTGTATTTGTTATCCGGACATTCATCGGTGATGATACATCCGACTCTTAACGGAGCAAAGGTCACGGCGCACACCTTGCGGAATTTGGTGTGATCCGCGAGGACAAAGGTCATGTAGCTGTTATGCACCGCCGCTTCCTTGAGGCGGGCTTCATCGATATCGGGGGTGGTGAAGCCCGCGGTAACGTCGATGCCGTTGGTGCCCATGAACGCTTTGGTAAAATTCATGCCCTCAAGGCTCTTGATGCCATTGGTGCCGACGACAGCCTCGGTCAGCGGCTTGATCCTGCCGCCGATGATGTAGGTCTCAAAGCCCTTATTGGTGAGCTTTTGCGCGTGGATGATGCCGTTGGTCACATAGGTCGCCTTGTTGTTTTCGATGAAGTCGATCAGCCGCGCGGTGGTGGTGCCGGCGTCGATGAACACGAAGTCGTCGTCATGGATCAGGGTCGCGGCATACTGTGCGATCGCCGTCTTCTCCTCCCCCATGGTGTTCATGCGGTTCGCGACGTCCGTTTCAAAGATACCGGAGCTGCGCGTCAGGGCGGTGGCGCCGCCGAAAACCTTGTTGAGCTTGCCCATCTCGGCGAGCGCGTTGAGATCGCGGCGGATCGTGGATTCGGAGATATTCAGCTGTCGGGAAAGCTCCGCTACGGTGACCGCGTTGCGGTCGTCCAAAATCTGTAGGATCCTCTGAAATCTTTCCTCGGTCAGCATCCATCTCACCTCTCTGATTGAATTATACCACCATCTCAGTCAAAGTCAAGCAAATTCAGTCATCAATTTTCACAAAACCTACGATTTGTGAATTGTTCTAAAACATGCAGAATATTTTAGATATAATGTACAAGCGGATTTTCGGGCACTTGCGCAAGTTTGCTCATTTTGGGTGGAATGGCGTCGGAATCGGGGATAAAAGAATCCCTCTCAACGCTTGACATCGCAATCACATTGGAGTACAATAAGGTACAGTTGAATACGGAGGCTTAGCTCAGCTGGTGAGAGCGCCTGCTTCACACGCAGGAGGTCACTGGTTCAAGTCCAGCAGTCTCCACCAAAACCCTTGTAAACCCAGTGTTTATGAGGGTTTTCTTTATTTTTTCAAAAAATTTCAGACCTCTTGCGTAAATTGTGAAAACACGGTTACGCAGGAGGTCTGATTTTATGTCTAAAAAAAGAATAAAATGGAAAGGTAATGAGGGATTATCGCTGACAAAGGCTTTTGACGCTTTTGTGATCTCTCAAATGGCAAAGGGAGTAAAAGAAAAAACAACAAAAACTTACCGCTACCATTTCAAAGCGATGGCAAAACACATTGATATGGATATGACTTTTGAGGAATTAACCAAAAGGCACATTGAAGAAATGATTATGTCGATGCGCAACTCTGATTTAGCGCACAACTCTATCAGCAGTTATGTTCGTGTGATGAAAACATTTCTGAATTGGTGTCAGGCAGAAGGTTATACATCCGTAGCGGTTCCCACTTTCAAACAAGTGGAAGTTGTCAAAGAGGGCTATTCGGATGATGAACTGGAAAAACTCTTGAAGCGTCCCCCGTCCTCCGATAGCTTTTGTGATTACCGAAATTGGGTTATCGTCAATTTTCTGTTGAACAGCGGTTGCCGCTCCGCTACAATACGCAATATTCAAAATCAGGATGTTAATCTCCAAACTTTTCAGGTGATTTTCAGGCATACCAAAAACGGAAAGGTTCAGTCAATTCCGCTTTGTAATCAGATGGTGCAAATCCTGCGCGGTTATATGAAGGTCAGGAAGGGCAAGGACAGTGATTTTCTTTTCTGCGATCAATATGGTGGGATGCTGACGGAAAACGCCTTACGCCTTGCCATACAGCGCTATAACCACAGCAGAGGCGTAGAGAAAACAAGTATTCACCTGTTCCGTCACACCTTCGCGCGGAAATATTTAGTTGATTGCGGCGGTAACGCTTTCACGCTCCAAAAGCTGTTAGGTCACAGCACACTGAAAATGACAAAGCACTATTGCGCGATCTATGACGCTGATATTGCAAAGAATTATGATCGGTTTTCGCCGTTAGCGCAAATATCTAAACCAAAAGAAAGGATTTCAAGAAGATAACCGAACATCTTTGAACATCTATCACACATCTTTTTACATAATCGAACATCTATAAAACAAATGGGAACATCTTTTCAGGTGTTCCCATCATCTTTATACATATCCATTGATTTATTAAGGAATGAGCGCATTTCCTCTACAACCGGCGCAGGACTGACGATCTGAATGGAGCGCCCGAAAGTCGCTACCCACGCAAAGAAAGGCGGGCTGATCTCCACCGGCTGAGTAAATGTGAAATGATCTGCGCCGTCAGGCATCATCATAATATCCTTACCGAATTGGTCTATTACAGAATGTGCTATGTGATTATGACAGCGGAATTTGACGGTGTATGTCTTTCCGGTCGAAAACATATCAAAAACTTTTGCCTTTTGTCTTGTCAGGCTTTTGGTATCGAAAAGGTCTTGTCCCTCTCTGATCTCGCGTAGCGGTTTAGAAATATCCTCCATTCTATCCACGCGATAAAAACGAAACCGCTTTCCGTCATAGGCGTAAAGATAAAGATTGCCGTTGTTCCAGTAGAGCGCAAAAGGACTGACGATCACTCTTTGTCCGCTTTTGGAATAAGATTTTGTTTTGCTCCTGTCGGGGGAATAATGAAAGTAGCGGAAACTGATTTTTCTGTTCGCGCCGATGGCTTCATGGATGCGGTCAGTCTCCCTTACCACACTGTCATTCTGACTGCGGATGCGGTCATACACATAGGCTTGGCGGTTCAGGCTTTGTCTCCTGCCGCTACCGAAATACTTTGTGATTTTCTCTGTCAGCCGCTTTGCCTCGGTCTGCGTGATAAACTTGGAGGCTTGGACGCTATCGACAAGCAACCGCATTTCGTAGGCTTCAAATGGTGGATTGAACAACAGCCATCCCTTTGACTTTTCATCATACGCGATATCAACGCCTAATTCGTCGCTCTGTAAAGCGTGCAGATCACTGTAAACCATTTTGATGTTATTATCAGTAAAGCCTTTGTTTTTGTAAAAGGTTAGTATGTCCTCCACTCTGACAGCGTGCTTTTTGTCAGCGTTAGCAAAGAGGTAATCACGCAGGGCAAAAAGCCGGACTGCGATGTTCCTTCCGTTGTTCCTGTTCATCGTCTGCCCTCCGCTACGGTTTTTCTCATTATAGCATACCAACAGGAAGAAAAAAAGAGGGGATTTACAGAGGTTGGGGATTGAAAAAAATTGTATCATGTGGTATTCTGTAGATACCACATGATAACTCAATTTAATATGGATAACTGGATTTTTTCCAGCATAAACTATAGTGCGTATTTTTAACCTTTGTTAAAAATACAGGCTCCTTTCTCATATGCACTATATTTATGCTTGAGTTATTGTGTGGTAACAATACGGAGTTATGTGTTTTTGGGTGCGTAACTTCGATGTTACGCACTTTTTTATAACATAATTTAAGGAGGAAAAAACAATGAAAAAAGTATGTGCGTTATTGTTAGCTCTCGTTTTAGTACTGTCCCTCGTAGCTTGC
>CACWXE010000116.1 GCA_902764715.1 uncultured Ruminococcus sp.
TGTGTATCATATCGTTTTCGTAACCGCGTTCAAAAGAACATGGAGCTATAATGAAATCACAGCTGAACTGGATTTTAGCGTTGACAGACTGGGTCATGTCGCTTCCTGCAGCGGCAGAAAAGAAGAAACAAATGTATATGAAGTCCATTGGGATGACGAAGAGTACACCCCGCTCGAGCCCACCGAGCCCGAGCCAGAACCGTATAGTTTTGAATACAAGCCTTACGGATACTACCACATATATAATGATAGCGAATACGGTAATACCGTAGAATATGTTATAACCGATCCCTCACGTTTGGTGATTTGTGGTTATAGCGGTAACGCCGAAGAAATCGTGATTCCGGAAACTATCGACGGTCTGCCCGTTGTAGGAATCGATAAAAATGTATTTAACAATAATACTAGATTGAAAAGCGTCACGATCCCCGACACTGTTGTGGAAATCTGGGATAAAGCATTTTTCCGCTGTACCAATCTTACCGATATAACATTTCCCGAGAACCTGGCTGAAATGGTATTTGAAAACAGAGTGTTTGAAGAAACAGCTTGGTATAACAACCTGCCCGACGGCGTGGTGTACTATGGCAATAAAGTGGTTGGGTATAAAGGCGAGTGTCCCGAAACATTGGAGATTTGTCCCGGAACGGTCAGCGTGAGCGGCATCAACTCCTACTATATGGATGAACTCTCGGACCCCAATTATCAGGGTGATAATCTGAGAAATCTGAAAAAGGTCATTCTTCCCGAAGGCTTACAGTCGATCAAGGGCTTTCAAGACTGTCGATATCTGAGCGAAGTCACAATCCCTGATTCGGTCACTTCCATTGGCGATTATGCGTTTTCCGGCTGCAGCTATGATTTAAAGAAGATCGTAATTCCCGATTCAGTTACTTCCATCGGTTACAGAGCTTTCAGTGAAACCTGCCTTGAAGATGTTACGATTTCTGACGCACAGTTCGAAGAAATCCTTCAGACAGGGGCGTTCACCGATACACCGTGGTGGAACAGCATCCCCGACGGCGTTCAGTATATCGGTAATGAGGCGGTCGGATATAAAGGCTTCTGCCCCAATACGCTCGAATTTCGTCCCGGTACGATCAGCGTAAGAGGTATCAACGATGTACAACACGTCAATTCCCTTACCAACCTGCAAACCGTTATTCTCCCCGAAAGCTTAGAGTCGATCAGCGGATTTAACTGTTGCAGTAACCTTTGCAGTGTGACAATCCCTGCTTCTGTTACCGAATTCAGCGTCAACTTTGGTAATCAGTCGATATGGGATCGGGATCTTAACAACAGACGATTCTGTGTGGAAAACGTTCCGTTCGAAGTAACGGTTTACGGTTATCCGGACTCTGCCGCCGCGAGAATCAGTGAGCTCAATGATGAACAACAGCCGTGCGGCTATTTAACCTTTGTGCCGCTTGTCGAAAAAACTGCTGAAAGTGGTGTAATGGCGGATCTTGCCGAGGATCAAGAACTGCTCGTCACAGATAGCGAAAAATTTGATCAGTCCCTTCTGCCGGAGGATACTCAGCTTCTGAATGCGTATGATATTAGCATCATGCAGGACGGTGAAGCGGTTTACAGCGATCAACTCGTTACCGTGAAGATTCCGTGCCGATATCCTGACGCAAAAGTATATTACCAGGATGAAACCTACGGTATTCTAAGCCTGATCGATATGAACGCGGAACACAAGGACGGTTATCTAATCTTCAAGACAGCGAAAACCTATTGCGACACCTATGCCGTTGTCACAGGCGCCGACGTCGATCTTGCCCTTTGCGGCGACGCGGACGGCGACGGCGAGGTGACCTCATTCGATGCGACCTATATCCAGCGATGGCTGATCTTCATGGATGTTCCCGAGGGATTCAACGAGACCGCGGCTGACGTTGACGGCAGCGGTGAGATCGATATCATCGATGTGACCTATATCCAGCGTTATCTGGCACTGATGGAGGTCCCGTATCCGGTCGGCGAAAAAGTATAATCGATTCACATATCCGTATGACCAAACAGCGCCCCTGTTGATAGCAGGGGCGCTTCGACCGATTCGTTATGAAATTGTCGAAAACAGTTGTTGATAAACGATTGATGTGTTATAATGACAAACAGAATCTTTCATGAAAGGTAAGCGGGAACGTGCAGGCACCATCCAATGAACTTCTGAATAAAGTGAAAAGCGGTGACAGAGAGGCTTTCGGAGAGCTGTACAAGCGCTGCCGTCAGCCTTGCTACGCCTTCGCACTGTTGATGCTGAAAAGCCATGAGGACGCCGAGGATGCGGTGCAGAACACCTTTATCCGTATGCACGGCAGTATCCGTACCCTGAAAAGCGACGAGGCGTTCATTACGTGGATGGAAATAATTCTCAACCGCGAGTGTCTCAGGATCGCGAATCGGCGCGGCGTAGAGATCAGCGGCGGCGACGCCGTGAACATAGACCGTGTGTCGGATCCGGAGGAGGATTTCATGCTGCCCGAGCCCTATGCCGAACGCAGAGATTTGTCACAACGGCTGAAAAATGAGATCGAAAAACTGCCTTTTGAACAGCGCCGTGTGCTGCTCCTCTTTTACTATCACGGTCTGTCGCTGCAGGAGATCGCCGATGTGACCGAAAGCAACCTTAACACAGTGAAATCACGCCTGAGATATGCGCGTATGAGCTTGAAGGAAAACATCGAACAGCAGGAGAAGAAGTCCGGCGACAAATTCTACGGCGTACCCTTACTGCCGTTCAGGGAGATCCTTGACCATATCTTAGAACGGGAGAAGGGGGATAAAAAGCCCTACGCGCTGTGGAAAAGTCTGCAAAAAGATATCGACACGGTGAGCGGCAGCTTCGGCGGGGGAGAGTCATCCGTCAGCGGCTTGCATACGTCAAAAATCGCTGCGGTCGTGTTGGCGGCAGCGCTGGCGCTCGGAGCGGCGGCAGGTGTGCTGGCAGGTGCCGTCATCCCGGAAAGCGGACATGGCTGGAGTAATATGCAGGGCGGTAAGGAGATACGAAATCCCGAGCAGATTCCCTCGACCGAGCCGGGTACAAGAATCGAACCCCCTTTGTCGTATCCGGATCAAAACGCGTATACTCCTTTCGACGCTGACAATACCGCACAAAACATGTCGGATACGCCCCAGGACGTCAGCGATAACAACGATCAATCGACTTCCGTAAATCCAACGCAAACAATACAAAACTCCTCTGTGTCGCCGACACAGGCAAATAACAGCACCGTCAATCCGACACAGCCTTCGCCGCAGCCCACGCAGATTGCACCGACACAAAGCACAAGCGCCTATCACGCTTACCGTGACCTTTTACAACAAAACGAGCAGGCGATCCGCAGCTATCACTGGCAGTACAGCGACGGCTCTTACCCGGTCGCGCTCGCGGATATCGGCGGCGACAGTACGCCTGAGCTGCTGTTTATGAGTGCGAACGGCAGCACGGCGGCTCTCAGCGTCTATACCTATGACGGCGCAAAGACCGTCAGCCTGCTGAGCGACTCTGCGCTTCGCTCCGACGCCGGCGCGAAAGATACCTACTTTTTCTTTCAAAAGAGCGGCGACAAGCGGCTCTATCTGTACAGCGCCGACGATAACGACTACGGCTCCTTCCGATGCCTCAGATTTGACAAGAGCGGCAGCGGTCTGACAGCGACCGAGCTATGCTCCAGCAAGGTCTATCCGTCGAATTTCACAGTTGGCGGCAAGGCTGTCTCATCCTCTGCGTATGCGAATTATGAGGAGGAGCTGTTCTCGGATATCAGCAACATCCTGATGCGCAACGACGCGCGCGGGATGTGCTCGGATGAAGCATACGACGCGCTGGAGCGCTATTCGTCCAAAGCGATGACGCTGGACGACGCACTGAGCACACTGGAGAGAAAATAAATGAGTAGAAAGATTATTTCGATTTTGCTGTGTTTGATAACGATGTTTTCCGTTACGCTGAGCGCCTATGCGGTTGAGAGTCCCGACGGTTCCGTCAAACGGCTGATCACCTACCGAGAGGATAACATCGAGGGCAATCATTACGACTATATCAACCATGTGAACCGCTCGTTTTTCACGACCGCCGATGACGGCGGCTATATGCGGCTGTACGGCGCGGATAACGGCACGGTGTTCGTTGAGTATTATGATGCGGGTTTCCGTTTTATCAACAATGTTGTGATCCCGTCGGGACTGCCGATCTTCGGCGGCTTTTTTAAGGACGATAACCGCTATTATGTGCTTACGGGACAGATGAATTATCAGGAAAGCCCCGATACGGAGGTGTACCGCCTGACAGTGTTCGATCATAACTGGAACGAACAGGGGCAGATCGGCGTCAAAAATGCCGACACTACCATTCCTTTTCAGGGCGGGTGCGATTTTGCTCAATACAATAATCATTTGATCGTCCGCACCGGCAGACAGATGTACAGCTACTTAGGTCAGTATCATCAATCGAATATCACCCTGCGCTTTGATACCGACGCGATGTGTGAGGAGCCGTCCTATTACGAAGCATCACTGCTCGGGACAATCGGCTATGTTTCTCATTCCTTTAATCAGTTTGTCGCCGTCGATACGGACGGAACAGTCGTCTGTGTTGATCACGGCGATGCGGAACCGCGCGCTTCCGTTTTAGGAAAATACAAAAAGAAAGCGAACGAACCCTTTGTCGGCAACGGTCATACGACCAATTATTCCGCGTTATGGATCGTGAAAAATTACGGCGACAAAGGAGACAACACCACTGGCGCGAACGTGGGCGGGCTGGAGCTCTCTTCTTCCTCCTATCTAACGGTCGGCAGTTCGATCGAACAGAACGAAGATTATCAGACAAACGAGAGCCGCAACGCTTATCTGACCGTTACGCCGAAGTCTTCTTTTTCCGAAGGAAGCACCCGTTTGATATGGTTAACGTCATATGTGAAAGAGGATTACAAAACCGCGACCAATCCGCATCTTGTCAAGATCAACGACGACCGTTTCCTCATCATGTGGGACGAACGCAACAGTGGACAAACAGTCAGCGGCAGCGGTAAGGTGATCTATGACAGCCCCGATTCCCCCTACCGCATGAAATATTTGTTTGTAGACGGCGAGGGCAACTTCCTGACCGATATTATGACCGCTCCCGAGGACAAGCAGATATTTGTACCGGGCGCACAGCCGTGTGTTGACGGCGACAGAATCATCTGGTTCTACTCAAACGAGGATCAGATCGATACGGCGGCTGAGATGGATCTTGAGGGCAACATCACCCTGCACGAGCATATCATCCCGCAAAATGTGCTGACCTATCCGATCGACATGAATCTCACCGATACCGTGCTGAAAACCTTTGAACCGATCCCCGAAACGCTCGAGCTGACTGCCGATAATATCCTCGATTATGTCGGCGTATACAAGGACGGATATGAACTGACCTGCGGCGAGGATTTCCGCTTTTCATCTAAGGCGGTATCTCCGTTTTCGGCAGAGTATCAAGACGGATACCTGAAACGGATCGGACTGAATCTGGAAACCGTCCACGGAAAGTCGTATGTTTCCATGATCGGTATCGGCAGCGAATACCGTCCCGATCCCTTTGAATGCGGCAAGAGCGTCTATACCTCCTTTGATACGCATAAGGGCGATATCCCGACATGGACGGATGACGGCGTAAAGTTGCGCTATTCCTTTACCCGCGGCGCGGGATACCATATCTACCGAAAAAAAGCAGGCGGCGAATATGAGAAGATCGCGTCCTTCGGCGGGCGCGGAGGCGAGTATTATTATGATACGACCGCACAGCGCGACAAGCGCTATTGGTACACCGCGCGTGAATACTCCTTTGATAAGGACGGGAACGAAATGCTTGAATGAAAAAGAGAGAGTAGGGTAAAGACGCTCTCGAAAAGAAAAAGAGCAACAGAGAGAAAAATAGGGGTAGAAAACGAGAGGAAAGTGTGGTA
>CACWXE010000117.1 GCA_902764715.1 uncultured Ruminococcus sp.
TGCGGATCGGCCGCCTTTGCGGTCGTGTTATCTTTGTCTTCCTTTTTGATCTCGGTAGGCACGTTGTTGTTGGCGGCGCTGAAGCTCAGCCCCGTGCCGTCGGTATAGGCGATGATGGTGCCCATCTGATCGGTGCGCAGGATCGTGGTGTCCAGCGCGTTGAGCTTTTGCAGAGTCTCCTTATGCGGATGACCGTAATCGTTATCCTTGCCGCAGGAGATCACGGCATAGGAGGGGTTCACCGCCTTGAGGAACTTGGCGGTCGTCGAGGTGGACGAGCCGTGGTGACCGCATTTGAGCACATCGGCGCGCAGATCGGCGCCGGAAGAAACCATCTCATATTCGCTTTCCTTCTCCGCGTCACCCGTGAGCATAAAGCTGATGTCGCCGCAGGTGACCTTGGTGACGACCGAGTAGTTGTTGTAGCCGTCGTAGCTGTCGGAATTCGGCGCTAAGATCGTGAAGCTCGCGCTGCCGAAGGTGTAGGTATCGCCTGATTTGGCGTCGATATAATTGATCTTCTTCTCCTCCACCGTTTTGAGTAGCTTGATCCATGTGTTGGTGGCGCAGTCGGTCTCTACGGTGATGAAATTCTCCGCCGCGATATCGCTGAGCACCGTCCGCATACCGCCCATATGGTCGGTGTGGGGATGGGTCGCGATGACATACTTCAATTCATCCGCGCCGCGCTCGTTGATGTAGCTCGATACCGTGTCGCCGCTGCCGCGTTCTCCCGCGTCGATCAGCACGAATTCATCGTCGGATTCGAGCAGGATGCTGTCGCCCTGTCCCACATCGATGAAATGCACAATCAGCTTGGCGTTGGCTTCACCCTCCGCGTATTGCTTGGGCGTATAGAGCTTGCACGAGCTGACGGTGAGCAATATCACAAGCGCCAATACGGCGCATAAGATCCGTTTCATGTCATTCACCCCAAATCTTTCTTCTATTACTATACAATAACAAAACCCGCTAATCAAGATAAAATTTGACTATTGTGACAAAATATGGTAATATAAATACAAGTCTTAATCATCTGTTGAGATTGCCACAGCCCTTTTCAGGGCTTCGCAATGACTCATTGATAGAAGCGAGGTGAGATCATGGCCGCTAACTATAAGGGAAAGTATGAGATCGTGACTGCGGATGACAATCTGCCGGGTAAGGTGTTGTTGTATGAAAAGCCCGGTCGTGATTGCTTCACCAACAAGCATTGGCACAAGAATCTCGAGATCGATTATATCATCCGCGGCTGTATGTGGACGAATCTCGGCGGCGAGGACAAGGATCTTTACGGCGGGGATTACATCCTGATCAACAGCGAGGATGTGCACCAGACCTGCGGCAAGGAGCCCGATGAACCTGTCAAGTATCTGGTAGTGCTGTTCTCCTACAATTACATCAAGTCGTATTTCCCCGACTTCGACAACTATTATTTCGACGTCAATAAGAATGAACAGACCCGCGCGCGTGTGCGCGATCTGCTCAAGGCACTGGTCTTTGAGGCGGAGAATCCCTCGGAGTTCTCCAAGCTCAAGATGTCCTGCGCGATGGCGCAGATCCTGATGAAT
The DNA here is from genome assembly GCA_902764715.1 of uncultured Ruminococcus sp. GTDB lineage: Bacteria > Bacillota > Clostridia > Oscillospirales > Acutalibacteraceae > Ruminococcoides. Next base: position 1,572 of record CACWXE010000117.1, read on the forward strand.
CTGTTCACCAAGTGCAGAGAACCGCGCGAGCTCGATCCCGATACGGTGCGCAGTGAGAACGGCCCCGATTATATCGCCAAGGCGATCGACTACATCAAGGACAATTACCGCGAGCGGATCAACCTCGAGGAGATCAGCTCCTTTGTCGGTTTGACGCCGACCTATTTCTCGCGCTATTTTTCGGCGATGACGGGAAAGACGTTCAAGAATTATCTCAACTCCGTGCGGTTGGAAAACACCCTGATCGATATCCAGCAAAACGGCATGAGCGAGACTCGCGCATCACTGGAAAACGGCTTTCCGAGCGTGAAGAGCTTCATCACCGTGTTCAAGGGCGTGTACGGCTGCGCCCCGAGCGAGTACGTCAAGATCTATCAGGAGGAAGCGCCGATCACCGAGATCTATAAAAAGTAATAATCATTAATGAAAATGAAGCTGTCGAACTTTGGAACAGCTTTTGTATAAAATAATTTTGAAAATAATCTTGACTTTTACCCTGCGTAAAATTGTAGGATATGAAAAACAATTGTAATAACGGGGGTAATAAGCATGAAAAAAGCTTTACCATTCATTATTGTTGTTCTTTTTATACTATCCGGTTGCAGCATCTCTCATTATGACACTTCCAACTGGAACACGCATCAGTTGCCTAATGGTTACTCCTTTCAATATCCTGATAGTTGGAAAGCTGCTTTTACGGAAAACAACTTATTATACCTTTATCAAGACAGCGAAAACGGAAGCAAAGAGATAATGGTATTTCAAAGCAATTCAGTTCCCGATATCGATTTGGGATTAGAAGGTATTGTTGAATCAAATGCTTATAGTAACAATTTTAAAAGTATTCGTATAGAGCATATACAAACAGGACCAATTCCAGATGTGCATTATGGAATTGATAAGGTTTCCGCAAACAAGAATACAGTTAATCTGAAGTATCTTATATTCTACACACAACACGATGATCCTAATGATGCTGATGAGACTAATTGGGGTATTAAACTGTTTTTTACAAATGACGTATCGGACGATATCTTCAGACAGATTTCAAAGTCTTGTGATTATCATTATGATCCTGATTAACAAAGGCAAGGGCGCGATACCCTTGCCTTTCACTTATTCCTCCTGCAATTCTTCCCAAAGCTCATACAGCTCTTCCAGCCGCGCCTGCTTTTCTTCGAGCTGGGCGGTCAGTTCCATGAGCTGTTCATAATCGCTCTGCACTGCTTCTTCGGCGAGCTTTGTCTGTAATTCTTCGGTCGCCGTTTCCAGTTCCTCGATCTCCGCCTCTGTTTTCGCGAGGCGGGTTTTTCTTTTGCGCTCCTCACTTTGGCGCAGTTTTTTGAGCTGATAATCGTTCAGCGGCTTTTCCGCTTTCTTCTTCTGCGGCTGATCGGGAGCGGGGGCGGACTGCTGTGTGACGCGCTCCAGATAGTTGTCATAGTTGCCGAGGTACTCGGTGACGCCGTCCTTTGTCATCGCCAGCACACGGTCGGCGAGCTTGTTGATAAAGTAGCGGTCATGGCTGATGATCAGCAGCGTACCCTCATAATCGCGCAGGGTGTCCTCCAAGGCTTCTCGCGAGTTCGAGTCAAGGTGGTTGGTCGGCTCGTCGAGGAGCAGCAGATTACAGCCGCCGAGCATGAGCTTCAACAGCGATATCCTCGCTCTCTCGCCGCCGCTCATCGCGGACAGAGGCTTATAGACCTCGTCGCCCTTGAACAGGAACGCCGCGAGCGAGGTGCGGATCTTGGTCTCGGTCATGCGCGGATAGGTGTTCCAGATCTCGTCGATGGCGGTGTTGTTGAGATTCAGATTCTCCTGCATCTGGTCGAAGTAGCCCACATCCACCATCGCGCCGTATTCGTATTCGCCGGTATCGGGACGCAGCTTGCCGTTGAGGATGCGGAAGAGCGTCGTCTTGCCGCAGCCGTTGTCGCCGAGGATGAACACGCGCTCACCCTTGGTGATGTGCAGATCGACATGGCGGAACAGGTGCTTGTCGCCGAAGGACTTGCTCAGCTCCTTTGCCATGAGCACATCGTTGCCGCTTTCGTGTCGCGGCTCAAAGCGCATACGGATGCCCTCGAGGGCGCCGTCGGGCTCGACCATCTGCGCCCTGATACGGTCGATCTCCTTCTGCTTGCTTTCCGCGGTGCGGATATTGCGCTCGCGGTTCCAGCGCTTTTGCTGTTCGATGATCCCCTCGATGCGCTGAATCTCTTTGAGGTCGTTTTTATATTTGTTCTCGAGCGCCTTTTCATACGCCTGTTTCTTTTTGATGAAGTCGGAGTACGCGCCCTTGTAGGTCATGCACTTTTTATGCTCGATCTCGACGGTCTTGTTGGTGACCGAATCGAGGAAGTAACGGTCGTGGCTGATGATGATCATCGCGCCCTTGAAATCACGCAAAAAGCCCTCCAGCCATGCGACGGACGCGATGTCGAGGTGGTTGGTCGGCTCGTCGAGGAGCAGCAGATCACTGCCCGACAGCAGGAGCTTTAACAGGCTGAGCTTGGAGCGCTGACCGCCCGATAACGCCGAGGTGGGCATGTCGAATTCTTCCGCGCGGAAGCCCAGTCCCGTCAACGCGGATCGGGTGCGGCTCTTGTAGGTCAGACCGCCGTCGCGCTCAAAGCGCTCGATCAGCTCCGTCTGCCGCGCGATCAGCTCCGTCAGATCGCCCGTGCTGTGTTCGATGGTGATCGTGATCTTCTCGATCTCGTGCTCCATCTGCTTGAGATCGCCGAACACGGATTCGAGCTCGTCATAGATACTGCGCTCGCCGTGGGAGCAGGCGTGCTGTTCCATGTAGCCGATGTTCAGACCGCGCTCGGTCGCGATCATGCCCCCGGTCGGTTCCAGCTCGCCGCAGATGATCTTGAACAGGGTAGTTTTGCCCACGCCGTTTCTGCCGATGAGACCGACCTTGTCGCGGCTCTCGACCTCAAAGCTCATATCTTCAAATAAGGTTCTTTCACCAAAGCTCATGCCGAGCTTGCTGACCGATAATGCGGGCATAACTCCACCCCTTTCGGTTATTAGTAGGGCGGGGGCTTGCTCCCGCCGAATATTTTCCCGTTTTGGGAACTCCTATATTTTACCGCAAACCGACAAAAAGAGCAAGTATAATATGTTGCTCCCGAAGAGATGGCTTTTGAGCAGTATTTACAATCTGTTTACTTGCTATGTACCGCGGCGCAAGGTATGATAAGGTTATCAATCAAGTGAGGTGATCGTATGTACGTCAATCAACCGATCCGTGAAAAGAAAAAGCAGTTCCGCTGGTGGAAGATCCCGCTGATCCTGATCGCCGTGATCCTGGCGGTAGCGATCATCTACGTCGCCTATGTCATGATCTCCTACAACCGCATCGACGACAATACCGAGCTGACCCCGCAGGGCACGGCGAAGAGTGCCGCTGTCAAGGTCGGCAGCGAGTATACCGCCCTGACCTATAACGTCGGCTTCGGCGCGTACACGCCCGATTTCACCTTCTTTATGGACGGCGGCAAAAGCGCGTGGGCGGCGAGCAAGGAGAGCGTCATCAACTGTATCGACGGCGCGGCGAATGTGATCAAGGAGCATCACGCCGACTTCGCGCTGATACAGGAGGTCGACTTCGACTCGACCCGCAGTTACCATGTCGATGAACGCGCTCAGCTGATCGACCAGTTCCCCGATCAAAGCAGTACCTTCGCGGTCAATTATCATTCGCCGTTTTTGTGCTATCCCTTCACCCGGCCGCACGGTATCTCCAACAGCGGTCTGCTGACCCTGTCCGAGAGCCCGATCGCCTCCGCGACTCGGCGCAGTCTGCCGATCTCGGAGGGCTTGAAGAAGTTCCTCGATCTCGACCGCGCCTACAGTATCAACCGTATCCCTGTTGAGAACGGGAAGGAACTGGTGATCCTCAACACCCATACCTCCGCTTACGGCACCGACGGCGATCTGCAGACACAGCAGATGAAGAAGATGTTCGATGACATGAAAGCGGAGTATGATAAGGGCAACTACGTTATCGCGGGCGGCGACTGGAACCATGATTTCACCGGTGACAGCAAGTACAAGCTCAATAACGCGACGCCCAAGGATCTGGAGGCGCTGTCATGGTGTGCCGAATTCCCCGCCGATCTGATCCCGCAGGGCTTTTCGCGTGTGACGGATTACGTGAGCGGTCTGCGCCCCTCGACCCGCAACACCGATATCCCCTACAGCAAGGACAGCTTTGTCGTCACTCTCGACGGCTTCATCATCTCCGATAATGTCGAGTCGACCTATGTCGACGTCGTCGATACGGGCTTTCAATACAGCGACCATAATCCGGTAGAAATGCGCTTCAAATTAAAAGCATAATAGTTTTCGTCATCAAAGCCGT
>CACWXE010000118.1 GCA_902764715.1 uncultured Ruminococcus sp.
TTTGAATCCGCCCGCAAATCCGGCTTCGCGCGTGTTCGCGCGGATGGTATCCTCTATGATCTGAGTGAGGATATTGTTCTTGAAAAGAATAAAAAACACAGTGTGGAGATCGTCGTCGATCGTTTGGTCATCAAAGAAAGCATCCGTTCCCGATTGGCGGACAGCTTGGAGACCGCATCCAAAATGGCGGACGGTCTGGTGCTGGTCAGTGTGGTGGACGGCGAAGATATTCTCTATTCGCAGAACTACGCCTGCCCCGAGCACGGCAGCAGTATCAATGAGCTCGCGCCGCGTATGTTCTCCTTCAATAACCCCTTCGGCGCTTGTCCGAAGTGTACGGGATTAGGCGTGTTCCTGCGCGTCGATCCGTCGCTGATCATCCCCGATCCGAACAAGACCATCTCACAGGGCGGCATCAAAGGCTCCGGATGGGCGATGGAGGGCAATACCATCGCGCAGATGTACATGGACGGACTGTCCGAGAAATACGGCTTTGATTACTTTACGCCGATCAAGGATCTGCCCGAGGAGGTCATCGACGCGATCCTCTACGGCACCAAGGGCGAAAAGCTCCATCTGATCCGTCATACCCCGTTCAATAAAAGCGAGATGTACCGCGAGTTCGAGGGTATCATCCCGAATTTGGAGCGCCGTTTCCGCGACAGTAACTCTCAGTGGGTCAAGGAAGAGATCCAGAGCTACATGAAGGAGATCCCCTGCGACGAATGCGGCGGCAAGCGTCTGTCACGCGTATCACTCGCGGTGACGGTCGGAGGGATGAATATCGCCGATCTGTGCGATCTGTCCGTCGTCGCGATCCTCGACTTCTTTGAGAAGCTCGAGCTCTCGGATCGTGACCGTATGATCGCGGGCGAGATCCTCAACGAGATCAAGTCCCGTCTGAACTTTTTGAAATCTGTCGGACTGGGTTATCTGACCCTATCCCGCGCTTCGGCGACCTTATCGGGCGGCGAGAGTCAGCGCATCCGTCTGGCGACTCAGATCGGTTCCGCGTTGATGGGCGTGCTGTATATCCTCGACGAGCCGTCGATCGGTCTGCATCAGCGCGATAACGATAAGCTGCTCGGCACCTTGAAGCGCCTGCGCGACATCGGCAACACGGTCATCGTCGTTGAGCATGACGAGGATACCATGCGCGCGGCGGATTACATCGTCGATATCGGCCCCGGCGCGGGCGTACACGGCGGCGAGATCGTCGCCACCGGCACCGTGGAGGATATCGAGAAGTGCGAAGGCTCCATGACGGGGCAATACCTGAGCAGTAAGCGTTCGATCCCGCTTCCCGAAAAGCGCAGAAAGGGGAATGGCAAGTTCCTCACCATCAAGGGCGCTCAGCAGAATAATCTGAAAAATATCAATATTAAAATTCCTTTAGGGAAATTTGTTTGTGTGACCGGCGTGTCCGGCTCGGGCAAAAGCTCCCTGATCAACGAGATCTTATATAAGCATCTGGCGCGTGAGCTGAACCGCGCGAAGTGTACGCCCGGCAAGTTCAAAGCCATTGAGGGCGTCGACGCGCTCGACAAGGTCATCAGTATCGATCAAAGCCCCATCGGCAAGACCCCGAGATCCAATCCCGCGACCTATACCGGTGTGTTCACCGATATCCGCAGTCTGTACGCCTCGACCACCGACAGCAAGATGCGCGGCTATACCTCGTCGCGCTACAGCTTCAACGTCAAGGGCGGTCGATGCGAGGCGTGTCAGGGCGACGGTATCATCAAGATCGAGATGCACTTTTTGCCCGATATCTACGTGCCGTGCGAGGTATGCAAGGGCAAGCGCTATAACCGCGAGACCCTGGAGGTCAAGTATAAGGGCAAGTCGATCCATGATGTGCTCGAAATGACCGTGGAAGAGGGCTTGGAATTCTTCAAGAACATCCCGAAGATTCAGCGCCGTTTGCAGACGATCTATGACGTCGGTCTGGGCTATATCAAGATCGGTCAGCCCGCTACGACGCTTTCGGGCGGTGAGGCACAGCGTGTCAAGCTCAGCACGGAGCTTTCCAAGCGTCCGACCGGCAAGACTATCTATATCCTCGATGAGCCGACAACGGGCCTGCACATCGCCGATGTGCACCGTCTGGTAGAGGTGCTCCACAAGCTGGTGGACGCCGGCAACACGGTGATCGTCATCGAGCACAACCTCGAGCTGATCAAGACCGCCGATCACATCATCGACCTCGGCCCCGAGGGCGGCGATATGGGCGGTACCGTGGTGGCGCAGGGTACGCCCGAGCAGATCGCGCAATGTGAGGCTTCCTTCACCGGCCAATATCTGAAACCGCTGCTGGAATGATTTGTTATGATCATGATAAGGAGATGATTTGATGTATCCCGTATTTTATTCCGGAGGAGCCATTTCGGCTGCTTATGTATTAGCTTCTGTGTTCAGCTTTATCGTTTTCCATATCCTGCTTGCGTTACAGCTGATCGGGTTGTGGTTCACTTATAAGAAGATGAACCTGCCCGGCTGGAAGGGAATCATACCGTTTTACAACATTTACACGCTCTTTGACGAGCTGTGGGAGAAAAAGTATTTCTGGCGTTCGCTGATCTACATTGCTGTTTTCGCGGTGTGCTTCATCATCGGTGAGGTCTTCATATTTGTCGGCGGCGTGTTCGCCTACAACTCCTATCCCAACGCATCGTCGGGCGGTACAAGTCTGATCCTGATGATCGTCGGTATCACCTTCTTTATCGCCGCGCTCGTGATGCTGATCATGGCGTTCGTGATCTATTTCAAGATCTATCATAGGACGGCTAAGGCGTTCGGACTCAAGACCGCGTGGGCGTGGGGGATGCTGTTCGTGCCGTATATCATCCTCCCGATCATCGGCTTCAACAGAAACATCGTCTATTACGGCCCGATGAACACGGTGAAAGAATAATACTGATTTCTAATTAAACAAAAACGCTGAACGTTACGGTTCAGCGTTTACGTCTTTAAAAACTTATTCAGCCCCCTCTGACGAGGGGGCACGCAAGCAGCAAGTAAAATAGTGAATAATGTCATAATGCGAGGGGAGAGATAACGCAACTGTATAATAGCATGCAAACGTATGGCTCAATACCTTGAGTAATGAAACTGATTATGCGGCTTGAGTCCATCATCGGCGTGTTTCTGTAACGCTTCGTTATCTCTCCCTCCGAGCTCGCAAGCGAGCCCACCTCCCTCGTCAGAGGGTGATATAAACATGATCCGATACCAAAAAGTCGGATCTCCAGATGCTTTGGAATTCTTCGTTGTCGACGATCCTGTTGTAGGATGGATGATCGGCATTGGCGTTTTCCGTCATCGGATCGGCAAGATAGAGATGTTTCTCGTCATATCCCGTGACGACGGCGTAATGTGTATCGTTCGGAATACGGAGATAGACGATGACCGGCGTACCCTCTGACAACCGCTTCTTCATCGTATCGAGCGTTCCGTGATATGCCTTCGCCTGATAGCCGTGATCCCGGAAGAGCCGGACGACATTGCTCGGCAGTACCGCGCCGAGGCTCCTGTCGACGTCGGGATACAGCTCGCTGCCGTGGGTATCATCACCGCAGTATCGCATTACATACGCGGCGGCGTAGGCGGAGCATTGTCTATCCTCCTGCTTCTCGATCGGATTATCAGCGGTATCAATGAAGTATTCCTTCGGCGCGTCGGTAACGGCGATGGTTTCTCTTGTCGTATAGATCGCGGGAAGGATCTGTATCCCGGCGATCGCCAGAAAGATGGAACTGACAATGATCAGGATATTTCGTTTTGACATGCTCCGTCCCGCCTTTCACCGTGGATTTTGAAGATCGATATCTGTATTCTATCATAAAACGTGCCGTTTGTCTATGTATATGAGGCGGTTGACGGTTACATCATTGTCATACAAAAAATCGTCTTTTTTCTTTCACGTATTTATACGATTGTGAATTTGTGGTATAAAAAATATGTATTTATATTGTTACGAAAGATGAATACAGGGGAAAGGAATGGTATGATGAAAATCGGTTTTGATAACCAAAAGTATCTTGATATGCAAAGTCAGCATATCCGCGATCGCATCGCGAGTTCGGCGGAAAGCTCTTTGACGACTATCACGCGGCGCGTGTGCTGCCGGGCTTCAAGCCCGATTCCAAGTTGCAGATGCTCATGCAGCTCAAGGATGAGGCGGAGATCGTCATCGTCATCAACGCCGATGACATCGAAAAGAACAAGGTGCGCGGCGACTTGGGCATCACCTATGATCTCGATGTGCTGCGCCTGATCGATGTATTTCGCAACCGTGAGCTGTATGTAGGCAGTGTGGTGCTGACCCGCTTTGCCGATCAGCCCGCCGCGGTCAAATTTGAGGAGCGTCTGACGGAGAACGGGATCAAGGTCTATCATCATTTCAGCATCCCGAATTATCCCGCGGATATCGATCTGATCGTCAGCGATAACGGCTACGGCAAGAATGATTATGTCGAGACCTCGCGCCGACTGGTGGTCATCACCGCTCCGGGTCCCGGTTCGGGCAAGATGGCGGTATGTCTGTCACAGCTCTATCACGAGAATCAGCGCGGTATCAAGGCGGGTTACGCGAAGTTCGAGACCTTCCCGATCTGGAACCTGCCCTTGAAGCATCCGGTCAACGTCGCTTATGAAGCGGCTACCGCCGACCTCAACGACGTCAACATGATCGACCCGTTCCATCTGGAAGCGTACGGCGTGACGACCGTCAACTATAATCGAGATATCGAGATCTTCCCGGTGCTCAACACCATGTTCGAGAGCATTTTGGGCTATTCTCCGTATAAATCGCCCACCGATATGGGCGTTAACATGGCGGGCAACTGCATCGTCGATGACGCGGCGACCTGTGAAGCCGCCAATCAGGAGATCATCCGCCGCTATTACACGGCGCTGTGTAACCAGACCAAGGGTAACGGCTCACCCGATGAAGCCTATAAGATCGGTCTTTTGATGAAGCAGAATAAGCTGACCGCCGACTGCAGACCCGTGATCAAAGCGGCGCTCAGCAGGGAAGAGGCTACCGGTAGTCCCGCTGCAGCGATCAGCCTCGATGACGGCACCATCATCACCGGCAAGACCTCCGATCTGCTCGGCGCGTGCTCCGCGATGCTGCTCAACGCGATGAAGCGCCTCGGCGACATTCCCAAGGGCGTTGACCTGATCGACGCGGCGGTCATCGAGCCGATCCAGAAGCTCAAGGTCGAGCACTTCGGCTCCGTCAATCCGCGTCTGCATACGGATGAGATCTTGATCGCGCTGTCGATCTCGGCGGTCACCAATCCCACCGCACGTCTCGCCATGCAGCAGCTCGATAAGCTCCGCGGCGCCGAGGCTCACGCCACGGTCATCCTCTCCGAGACCGATACCCGCACCTTGAAGAAGCTGGGGATCCTGCTTACTACCGAGCCGAAATATGAAACTAAGAAGCTCTATCGCGGTTGATCGATAGGTACGATAAATAACAGAAAAGGAGATAACAGCATGAACATAAAAGACAGAGTCAGAGGTTCGTTGATCGGCGGCGCCGCGGGCGACGCGTTGGGTTATGTCGTTGAGTTTTCCCGTGAATCGACCATTTTCCGTCAGTACGGTGAAAAGGGTCTTCGCAGATATCGTATCAGCCCGACAATCCATAAAGCGATCATTTCCGATGATACTCAGATGACGCTGTTCACGGCGGCGGCGATGATCGTATATGATGAATTGAAGAAAACCGGCTTGAGCGCTCCATTGAGAGAATACGCCAACATCGCGTATCAGGACTGGCTCATCACGCAGGAAATGACATACGAAGAAGCGTCCACCAAGGTGATCAAGGATTCTCCCGATTATCCCGACGGCTTTATTTCCGTCGTCATCAAGGATGTTCCCGAGCTGTTCCAGCGTCGTACTCCGGTCGTCACCAGTCTGAACGCGCTTCAAACGCGCAGAGATCAGCGAGTCAATCACGAGCATGTGGACAGCTTTATCGCGTCAAAGGTCAATGACAGCCACGACTGCGGCGCCATTACGCGTATCGCGCCGCTCGGCATGGTGAAAAAGACCGACGATATCGCGTCCGTCGCGATCGAAGCCGCGGAGTGTGCCGCGATCACTCACAGTCATCCGCTCGGCTACATGTCGGCCTCAGTTCTCGCGGAGATCATCTACAGGATCCTCTTTAACGACGAGGAACTTTCTTTGAAGGAGATCGTAGAGAAGTCGATGGCTGACGTCGCTGAGATCTTCCGCGATGAAGCGGATATCGATAAGCTCGTCAATATCGTCAATCAAGCGGTCAAGTTATCCGAAAACGATGACGCCGATCTGGATAATATCCATCAGCTCGGCGAGGGTTGGTATGCCGAAGAGGTGCTCGCGATCGCGATCTACTGCGCTCTCAAGTATAGGGATGATTTTTCCGAGTGCATCATCACCGCTGTCAATTTCAACGGCGACAGCGACTCCACCGCCGCGATCGCCGGCAATATCCTCGGCGCGTACATCGGTTATGACGCGATCGAAAATAAGTGGAAAGAGCAGTTGGAGATTGCTGATGTGATCATCAACGTCGCCGACTATCTTACCGATACAATTGTATAAGATGACATGATGAAAGAGTATCCGGATGGATGCCCTTTTGAACTGAAAGTACATATTTTACCAATTAATATTGCGCTACTATAGGTTGTTCATTTTTTAGTTTTAAGTATTCAGTATTCGTTTAGAAAACCTGTCGATTAGAACTGAAAATTGAAGACTGAAAACTGAAGAATGAATAATACAAAGCAAAAACCTGCCACTTTTGTGACAGGTTTTTGCTTTGGTGCGCCTGACAGGTGTTTGATCTGTTAGATTCGTAAGCTGTCGCATATTGCCATCTGCAAATGCGCAAAAATCATCTGCTCTCTCCTTAAAATCAGTCCGCCGGACTGATTTTACCTTCGAGATGCGCTTACGCTTATCTCTCGGCACAGTCGCCTTCAAGTCCTGTCAGTCGCACTTTGCTTGTAAAATAGAAAAAGGGGATCCGAAAGGGATACCCTTTTTCTATGGTGCGCCTGACAGGACTTGAACCTGCACCCTCGCGGACCAGAACCTAAATCTGGCGTGTCTGCCAATTCCACCACAGGCGCTTATGATAATTGAAAGTTGAAAATGGATAATTGAAAATGATTGTTTGGTTGAGGTTCCCATTTCCAATTATCCATTATATATCAAATGAAATTTAAAATCAAGTTATTGTTTTTGATCTGTATTGCTGACTACATGAACATCCAGCTGATTGTAGGGGATGGCGATCTTGTTTTCGTCGAGTGTATTTTTGATGCCTTCCATCAGGGCGTAATATACCGTCCAGTAATCCTTGTACTCGCAGTAGCAGCGGACGGAAAATTCCAGCGCGCTGTCACCGAATTTCTCGAGCCTGACAGTTTTCGGATAGCTCTCGTCATCCAGCACATGATCGGTGTCCTCGATCACCTTTGCTAAGATCTTCTGCACCAGTTTGATGTCAGCGTCATAGGGGACGGGTACGGTGATGTTGACGCGGATCTGCGGATGGGTGGTGTAGTTGTTCACCTCGGCATTGGAGATGACAGAGTTCGGGATGATGACGTTGGTACCGCTGTAGGTGCGGATGTTGGTGTGCATGACGTCGATCTTTTGCACAAAGCCGGAATACTTCGCAAATTCAATGAAATCGCCCGTGACAAAGGGCTTGGTGAACAGGATCACGATACCGCTGGCGATATCGTTGAGGCGATCCTTGAGCGCTAAAGCTACCGCCGCGGCAGCCGCTGAGAAGAACGCGACGATTCCCGTGATGGAGATATGCAGCGCCGACATTGCCGCCAAGAGGGTAAAGGCGTAAATCAGCAGCCGGACGCACCGCATGATGAAGGCAATCAGCGAGGGATCGACCTTTTTGCGCTGCAGCGCCTTGCGCGTAAGAGATACCGCGATCAGCGAGATGATGATGCCGATCACGGCGATAACCAAAGCGCCTCCGAGATCGGGAAGATAGTTTATGATGCTTGAGGTGAAACGGTTCCACATTTCTTTGATGGATTCCATGAACGCAGCTCCTTTCAACAATCGTTGCCGCTGAGAGTGAGATTGCCGCGTCGGAACGATGTTCCTCCCAGCGGTGACAATCTGAAATGCGCCCTGCGGCAAATTCAACGGATTGATTACTCGACATTATTCTATCGAAAAAGATTGACAAAAGCAAGTAGATAGATGTAAACTTTTAATAAAGTCATTGCAAGAATTAAAGAACATATATTGATGAAGTCATTGCGAAGCTCCCTCGGAGCTGTGGCAATCTCAACCGAATAAAACAGGAGGCGGTAATATGAAAGCATTGATCACCGGCGCTTCATCGGGAATCGGCCGTGATATGGCGCGTTATCTGGCGCAAATGGGCTGGGATCTGATCCTCGTCGCACGACGTGAGGACAGGATCAAGGAGCTGAAAAAGGAGCTCAAAAACGTCGAGGTGCGCTGTATCGTGACGGACGTCGGACGAAAGGAAGATTGTTACGCACTGTATGAAACGGTGAAGGATGAAACGATCGACATGCTCATCAATAACGCGGGCTTCGGACTGGCGGGTGAATTCGTCAAGACCGATCTTGACACCGAGCTGAATATGATCGACGTCAATGTGACCGCCGTGCATATTTTGACAAAGCTGTTTTTGCGGAAGTTTGCCAAGCGCGACAGCGGTATCATCCTGAATGTCGCGTCATCCGCGGGCTTTATGCCGGGGCCGCTGCTCTCAACCTACTACGCGACAAAGAACTATGTCCTGCGCCTGTCCGAGGCGATCTATGAGGAACTCAGGCAAAAGGGCAGTCATGTGCATATCTCCGTGCTTTGTCCGGGTCCCGTGAACACGGAATTCAACGACGTCGCTAAGGTGAAGTTTGCCGTGGACGGTATCTCGTCCGAAATGTGCGCGCGTACCGCGATCGACGGCGCGTTGAAGGGCAAGCTGGTCATCATCCCCGGCGGCATGATGAAGGCGGGATTGTTCTTCCGCCGCTTCGCGCCCGAAAAATTCCTGCTAAAGCTGGCTTACGGCTTCCAGAAGAGGAAAAACGAAAAATAATTAGGAATTAGGAATGAGGAATTAGGAATTAAGGGAGGGCTTTGCCCTCACCCAAATTAAGAAATGAAGCGCTTACGAAATGATAAAACTTTCGTAAGCGCTTTTTGTCTGATTATTATAGAGATAGGAATCCATAACGCGAAGCGTTACCATTCATTCCTAATTTCTAATTCCTCATTAATAGACCGTCATCAGCGGGTTGAGGGTGCTGCGCTGAGATTCCGCTTCTTCGATGAATTCCGTTGCCTTGAAGCAGCCCGCTACGACACAGTCAGACGGATCCGGTGCGATATGTACGGTGATGCCTGTCTCTTTTTCGAGGCGCTCCTTCATGCCGTCGAGCTGAGCGAGTCCGCCGGTGAGCATGATGCCGTCCATCTGGATATCGCCGAGCAACTCGGGCGGGGTATCCTCGAGTACGTCGATGATCGCGTTGATGATGATGGTGGTGATGTCGGCGATCGCCTCCTGCATTTCCGCGGCGTTGACCTCCTTCGCGCGGGGGAGTCCGCGCAGAGAATCTCTGCCCTTCAGGCGGAAGGTCTTATTCTCATCCGCATCGGCGGCACAGCCGATCGCTTCTTTACAGGAGCGCGCCATCGCCTTGCCGATGATCAGCCCATGCTTGCGGCGCACGTATTTGATGATCTCTTCATCCATTCGGTTGCCCGCGGTCTTGATGGTCTTGCTGACCGACATACCGCCCAGCGACATGACCGCGATATCGACATTGCCCGCGCCCATGTCGACGATCATCACGCCGTGGGGCGACATGATATCTCTGCCGCTGCCGAACGCCGCCGCCTTAGCCGCTTCGATCAGCAGGACGCGTCGACGATCGCGCGCTTCTCGACCTCGGTGATCTCACCGGGGATGCACGCGACAACACGCGGCATGACGACACGGCTGGTGCAGACCTCCGCCATGAAGATGTTGACCATTTCTTCCACAAGACCCGATTCGGCGATGACGCCGCCCTCGAGCGGGAACACGACGTTGATCTTTGCCGATGTTCTGCCGAGCATCTCGTAGGCTTCATCACCCACGGCGAGGATCAATTTATCGTCTTTATTATACGCGATGACCGAAGGCTGGTCGATGGCGTTCTCATTGTTGTTGACCCTGAGTCGGGCGTTGGCGGTACCTAAATCCAAAGCGATATCCATTCGTATTCTCCTTATGATTCGTGTCATTACGATGCCCCGAACACGCGTGTCCGAGCGGATGTAATGATCTCAACCGAATAAATTGATTTCTGTCAGATCCATTATAACCGAGATTCTTTTGGTTTTCAATAACTATTTGCTTATATCACCGTTGATTCGGGATATTTATTCTGCGCGGACGCGATGGTGGCACAGCAGATCAGCTCGGGTTTAGCGCGGCTGAGCACCCTGCAGCAGTTGCCGAGAGTGTAGCCCGAGGTGATGATATCGTCGATAATCAATATCCTTTTGCCTTTGACCGCGTCCTTGTCGATCACCTTGAACGCGCCGTTGAGATTGGTTTTGCGCTCCTGATACTTGAGGTGATGCTGTTTCTTTGTTTTCTTGATCTTGTCGATCGTATCAAGATAGGGGAGACCGAGCTGTTTGCCGAGCTCCTTCGCGAGCAATGTGGATTGATTGTACCCGCGCTTTTTCAGATCATCTTTATGCATGGGAACAGCGGTGATGAAGTCGAATTCCTCACCAGAGTAAGCGCTTTCGATGTCCTTTCGGAGCAGTTCGGCGATCTGCGGGATGTACTGGGTGCGATCATGGTATTTCAACCGCAGGATCATGCGGCGCACTCTGCCGTCGTAGGCAAAGGTCGAGATACAGCGAAATCCTCTCGCGCCTGCCAGGATCGGGATATGCTTGCGTCGGATCTCATCATAGCATCTTGCGCACGCGATCTGTGTCGCTTCGACCAGCGCGGAGCAATAGGGACAGCGCTCGGGATAGAACAGCGCGGTGAGCTTGCGGACAAATTCCATATCAATCCCTCATCAAAAATGTTTTCAGCCCGGTGTAGCGCAGGATACGGCGGTTGTTCTCCACCATATAGCGCAGGGCGTTTTCGTCGCCGATGATGATCAGCATCTTTTTGGCGCGGGTCACGGCGGTGTAGAGCAGATTGCGGTACATCAGCTGCGGCGCGCCGCGGAACATCGGCAGTACCACGCAGTCGAATTCGTTGCCCTGACTTTTGTGGACGGTACAGGCGTAGGCGAGCTCCAGATCACCGACACTGTCGCTGTCATAGGTCGCGATACGGTCGTCGAATCGTACCTTGTAGATCTTGGAGGCGTTGTTGACCTCGACCATCACGCCGATATCGCCGTTGAACACGCCCTCGCCGTATTCGCCGTCATCCTTTGTCCACAGGATATCGTAATTGTTGCGGCTCTGCATGACCTTATCGCCCTCGTTGAGGGTGGAGTAACCGACCTTGACGCCGCGGGACGGGTTGGGGTTGACGAGCTTTTGCAGGCGGTTGTTCAGCTCATAGGTGCCCAAAATGCCCTTGCGGGTGGGGGAGAGCACCTGGATATTCTCATGCAGATTATAGCCGTAGGCGTTTTTCAGCCGCCGCGCGCACAGGTCGCCGACCGTTTCGGCGATATGCTCCTGACTGTAGTCGGGCAGAAAGAAAAAGTCGTTGTCCCTGACGCGGATGTCGGGCATCTCGCCCTGCACGATCTTGTGCGCGTTGGTGACGATCAGGCTTTGCATCGACTGGCGAAAGATCTCGTTGAGTGTGACGACGGGGATGGTGCCCGACGCGATCAGGTCATACAGCACGTTGCCCGCTCCGACGGAGGGGAGCTGGTTGCTGTCGCCGACTAAGATCAATCGGCAGGACAGCGGCAGCGCGCGCATGAGGCTTTCGAGCAGCGCGGTGTCGACCATGCTGACCTCGTCCGCGATCAGCGCGTCGGTATTGAGCAGATTGCGCTCGTTGCGCTTGAATACGGGCTTGTCCTCGATATCGTAGCTCACCTCAAGCATCCGGTGGATGGTTTTTGCTTCTTCTCCCGTCACGGCGGTCATCCGCTGAGCGGCTCTGCCGGTCGGAGCGCAGAGACTTACCTTTTGACCGCTTTCCTTAAGCAGTCGGATGATCGCGTTGAGGGTGGTCGTCTTGCCGGTACCGGGACCTCCGGTGAGGATCAAAAGTCCCGTGGTCAGCGCGTCGCGGATCGCTTTCTTTTGCAGCGCGGCATATTCGATATCGCTTTCCTTTTCGATCGCGGCGATCTTTTCCTCCGCGCCGTCGATCGCCGGAGCGGGGTAACGCAGCAGCATTTTCATGCGAGCGGCGATATAGGTCTCGCCGTCATACAGCGACGGCAGAAAGACACATTCCTTTTCGTTGATGCTGTCGAGGATCAGCGTGTTCTCGTCGATCATCTCCCTGAGCGCGGATTCACATGCGGCGGGGTCGATCTCGAGCAGGTTGGCGGTCGTTTGAACCAGCTTATCCTGCGGCAGACAGGTGTGACCGTTGAGGCGGTTGTGCTTGAGGACGAATGCCAGTGCCGCCCGCACGCGGACACGCGCGTCCTGCGGCGTGTTCTGAGAGAGGGCGATCATATCGGCGGTCTCAAAGGAGATCGAAAAGCCCTCCTCACACAGGATATAGGGGTTGTCCTCGATCATCGCGATGGCGTTGTTGCCGTACTTCTTCCAGATCTTCACGGCGGCGTTCGGCGATACGGAATAGTTGGCGAGGTACACCATCAGCTCGCGGATGCCGACCACGCTTTTGAGCTGTTCGCTGATATCCCGCGCCTTTTTCAAAGAGATTCCCTTGAGCTTTGAGACGCGCTCCGGATCGTTCTCGAGCACGGACAGCGTATCCGCGCCGAATTCCAGCACCAGTCTTCTCGCTGTAGACGGACCGATGCCCTTGATCGCGCCGCTGGACAGGTATTTGAGGATACCGTCCATGTTCTCGGGCATGGTGCGTTCAAACGCCGATACCGCGAACTGCTCACCGTAGGTGGGGTGGTTCCTGAACACACCGAACAGCTTGACGCTCTCGCCGGCATTGACCAGCGGCATAACGCCGTTGGCGGTGATCAGCGCCTCATCACCGCTGATTTCCAGCACGGTATAGCCGTTTTCGTCGTTTCGGTAGATGATGTTCTCCACCACGCCGTTTATTTCAAATAATTGTTCGTGATTAGTCATAATAATCCCTTGCGTGAAAATGATAATATCGGTAATTCTACTGTTGAATCTTTCCTGAAATTGTCTTATAATACTCATATATGCGTAAATAAGCAAATCAGCCGATATTTTCGTATATGTTGTATGGCAGAAACCAGTATACCATATATTTTGTGAAAATGCTACCTTTTTGAAATCAGATGAGGTGAAATTATGGAATTTGTCGCAAACGAGGGTAAGAACGTAGAAATAACCGTCAACGGTGTGACCTATATGCGCCACGCGATCAAGACACATTTTGTCAAGCAGGGTGAGGATTACATCGAGATCTTTAAAAAGTATGTACAGCCTTTGTATGAGGAGGGCGATATCGTCAGCTCCTCCGAGAAGATCATCGCATTATGTCAGGGCAGGGTCGTCAAGCGTGAAGAGCTCAAGATCGGCTTTTGGGCAAAGTTTCTGTCCAAGTTCGCTTCTCACCCCGATACCGGCGTAGGCGTAGGCGAGACCATCAAGATGCAGTACGCGATCTCTAAGGTCGGTCTGCCTAAGGTGCTGTGGGCGTCCTTTGCCGGCGGCGTCTGCAAGATCTTCGGCAAGAAGGGCGTCTTTTATGAGATCGTCGGCTCCGAGGTCGCGGGTCTCGACGGCTTCTATGATCATGTGTGGTCGGAGTACAGAGATATCGGTATCGAGAATCCCGAGAATCCCTCCGGCGTTTGTGATGAGATCAAAGAAAAGCTCGGTATGTCCTGCATGATCGTTGACGCGAACGATCTGGGTCAGGAGGTTCTGGGGTATTCTTCCGATATCAAGCTCAGTGAAGAAGAACTCCACGGTCTGATCGCCGACAACCCCTGCGGTCAGGGTCAGGAAACGACTCCGATCGTTTTAATTCGCAGAAAGAAATAATTGTCGTATTGTAGGGGAGGGGCTTTGAGGAGTTGTCCAAATCTTTTGAGGTGCTGTCAATATCTTGATTTTGGTTACAGCACCCATGCGTTAGCAGATTTGGTTTACAACTCCCATGCAACAGCGCTCCAAGAGC